>CAMLGP010000018.1 GCA_946479535.1 uncultured Bacteroidota bacterium | reverse complement strand
CCCGCAAGGGAGATAATCCTTCTATTACTCGTGATGTAAGCGGTGAAGGGGTACAGCAGGGAATGCTGAAACTGTTAGAAGGTACTGACGTGCTGGTGCCACCACAGGGAGGCAGAAAACATCCTGAACAAAAACTGATAAAGATCAATACACAGAATATCCTGTTCATCTGCGGTGGTGCGTTTGACGGTATTGATAAGATCATTGCACGCCGAGTACAAACCAATACTATTGGTTTCAATGTGGACAAGGACCAGCAGGAAAGCATGAAGAAGAACCTGCTTAAATATGTGAATGCACAGGATCTGAAATCATTTGGACTGATCCCTGAATTGCTGGGACGTTTACCCGTGGTTACTCACCTGGATCCGCTGGATGCATCTACCCTGCGTGCCATTCTTACTCAACCCAAGAATGCCCTGGTTAAACAATACAAGAGATTGTTTGAACTGGAAGGAATACAACTGACCATTGAAGATGACGTGCTGGACTTCATGGTTGAAAAAGCCATGGAATACAAATTGGGTGCCCGTGGATTGAGAAGCATTTGTGAGGGTATCCTTACTGATGCCATGTTTGAGTTGCCTTCTTCAAAAGAAACGCATTTCACACTGGACTTGGATTATGCAAAGCGTAAGTTTGACAAGAGCAAGCTGAGCCTGCTGAAAGTAGCATAATTCCGATGGCTATTGGAATAGGGTTTCTAGTCAAAATAATTAATCCCGATAATTATCGGGAAAATGCCTTCGTTGAAAACGAGGGCATTTTTTTTGTTATGGATTAGCCAGACAATAATAACTTTAACCAGTTACTCTAACCATTCACTAAAACAAAAAAAATGGACGAATTAATAAACAAACTGAAAGCAGAAGTAGGCCTTACTGACGAGCAGGCAAAAAAAGCTATTGAGGCCATCAAAACTTATGTAGTAGAGAAATTCCCCATGCTGGAAGGCGCGGTGGGTAATTTGTTCGGAAGCTAACAGAAATGATTTTGAAATTTTGGAATCTCGAAATTGGGAAATTGAATTCCAAAGTTTAGAGATTCCAAAATTTCAAAATCTTTCTCTTATCTGATCGTAGCGCATTTTCTTCCTCTGGGACTATTAGCCGCTTCATACGGCGTAAATGAGCGCTGACAGGATTCAATAAAGATCACAAGGATTACGAGCCAAACGAAATGACGTATTTTCATGGGGTCTGAATTATAGGTCTAAAATACAACCTGCGGCTTCGGGATTATAGCCCGCTCCTTTGTAAATCAGCCCGCTGCGTGGATTTTCAGCTTAGGGGTATAGTAGAATTTCAGTATATACCGTAATAGGTGCAGTTTGATAACCAGTGGCGGTTAGCTGTTACCTACCAGCCGCCAGCTATAAGGCCTCCTTTCAGATAAACATATTTATATGCAATTGTCCGTACATCTGGTAACTAGCTACTTGTAGCTTATATATTTCTATTTATCAGAGAGAATCGTTTCTATCGCACTCAGTTCATCCTTGCTGAACTGTAAATTATCCAGCGCATTGATATTATTGTCCAGTTGCTCAACTGAACTGGCACCAATCAATACAGAAGTAATTCGCTGGTCTTTTAGTATCCAGGCCAGGGCCATCTGAGCGAGCGACTGATTACGCTGCTGAGCCAGTGAATTGAGTTTCCTGATCTTTAGCACCTTCTCTTCTGTAATATCTGTTGTCTTTAAAAATCCATGTTCTTTCGCTGCTCTTGATCCTTCAGGAATTCCTTTCAGGTATTTATCCGTTAATAAACCCTGCGCCAGGGGAGAGAAGGGAATACAGCCAACACCATTTTCATCCAGCACATCAAGTAACCCATCTTCCACCCATCTTTCAAACATGGAATATTTGGGCTGATGGATCAGGCAGGGAGTACCCAGCTCATCCAATATTTTAATGGCCTTCTTTGCATCCTTTGCCTTGTAATTGGAAATACCGGCATACAATGCCTTGCCCTGCCTTACTATCAGATCAAGCGCCATCATCGATTCTTCAATAGGGGTATCCGGATCAGGACGATGGTGATAGAATATGTCCACGTACTCCAGCCCCATTCTTTTAAGGCTCTGATCAAGACTGGAAACAAGGTACTTTTTGGATCCCCATTCACCATAGGGGCCTTCCCACATATGATACCCGGCCTTGGTAGAGATCAGGAGTTCATCCCGGAGATTACCCGGAAAATCCATCTTCAATATTTTGCCGAAATTCTCTTCAGCACTCCCGGGAGCAGGGCCATAATTATTGGCAAGGTCAAAATGCGTGACGCCCCGGTCAAACGCACGACGGATAATGCGGCGGCCATTTTCAAAATCATCAACTGAACCGAAATTATGCCAGAGACCGAGTGATATTGCGGGTAAGAGGATACCACTTTTACCACAACGACAGTATTTCATCTTATCATACCTGTTCTGTGCAGGAGTATAATTCATAGTGCCAAAAAATTAGAGGCCGTGAACCTACAAAAAATTCCATTCCCTGAAGATTAATATTAAATAAATATTGGCCACAGAGAGCCGCAGAGGAACAGAGAATAGCAGAGAAATTCCCGGTGGATCTCTTTTATCTTCTTGCCGTGGTTCGTGCCGTGGTTTGTGCCGTGGTTCCTGCCATGGTTACTGCCGTAGTTCGTGCCGTGGTTCGTGTCTCACGAACCACAACAGAAGAACAATCCCAATAAAAAAACCCCGCCTTTGGCGGGGCCGCTCTTCTACTAACTGCTATCTACTGGTAGTTAAAACTTGCTTTCTTATCACCGATCATTACCCAAAACTCACCTGGCTCGGTAACGGTTTGCAATTTGGCATTCACAAAGGCGAGATCGTTTTTATCCAGTGTAAAACTGACTGCCTGGCTCTCTCCCGCTTTCAGATCAATCTTCTTAAAAGCACGCAAACGTTGCATATTGGGCGTGATGCTTGCATAAACATCACGGGTATATAATTCTACTGTGTGGCGGCCATCTCTGCCACCCGTGTTCTTTACAGTTACAGTAACCGTGAGTTTTTCATTTCCTTTCAGCGTTGAACTGCTTAATTTGATATCACTGTATTCAAAGCTGGTATAACTCAATCCGTGCCCAAAAGGAAAGAGCGGATCATAACCGTGTGATACATTATCATTGAATACCTCCCGCACTTCTTCTGTTGGCTTGCGGTCATACAACACTATTTCACCCATTGATCTTGGATAGCTAAAAGGCAACCGGCCATTGGGATTATAATCACCAAACAATACATCAGCAATGGCTTCGGCCGTTTTCTTTCCACTCCAGTAAGCCATCAATATTCCTTTCATGGAAGGTTCAATCTCAGTAATGAAACGGGGGCGGCCTTCAGCCAACACCAGGATCACCGGTTTTCCTGTTTCTATGGCGGCTTTGGCAAGATCAATCTGGTTCTTTGGTAAAGCAAGGTCCCTGGTATTACCTGGACTTTCTGCATAAGCATTTTCACCCAAACAGAGAATGATTACTCCAGCATCCGCCGCCGCTGCTTTTAGTTTATTGCCATCATAATTGGCAGCGCTATCAAAGCCCTTAACTGATGTTGTAATAACATTACCTGCACCAATCTTATCAGAAATGGCCTGGAAGATGGTCTTGCTATCTGCTGGATAGTATTGATCCTGGTTACCCTGCCAGGTATAACTCCAGCAACCATTCAATGCAGATATACTTTGCGCTGCGGGACCAGCTACCAAAACTTTTGTTGATTTGGAAAGCGGTAAAGTATTTCCATCATTTTTAAGAAGGGTCATAGCCTCATGTGCAGCCTCGAGGGCGAGGGTTTGGTATTCCGGTCTTCCAAAATTGGCAAATGATTCTTTCTCCGGATAGGGATTATCCAATAATCCCAATTTCATTTTTAGAGTGAGTATCCGTGTTACTGCGTCATTGATGCGGCTCATGGGTACCTCTCCTTTCTTCACTGCTTCAATTAGCAGATCATAAAAAGAGAAATCAGATGGTACCATGCTCATATCAATACCGGCATTAATAGCCATTGCTACTGCAGCTCTTGGGGTGCTTGCTACAAAATGACGATCATTCAATCTTTTAATATCTTCCCAGTCCGTAACAATCACACCCTGGAATCCCAGCTCTTTCCGCAATACATCTGTCAACAGGTATTTATCGGCATGAACAGGCACTCCATTGATCTCACCTGAGTTAACCATAAGCGTGGAAGCACCTGCTTTTACCGCTGCCCTGAATTGTGGAAGATAGTATTCACGCATCTCTATTTCAGGCAGGTATGCAGGCGTTCTGTCCTTCCCTGATCGGGGAATGGAATAACCAAGATAATGCTTCATACAACTGGCAACTGCTGTTGGGTTTTTCAATCCATCTTCTTCATACGCTGTGATGGCGGCAGCTCCCAGGTATTTTCCTATGTATACATCTTCACCATAAGTTTCAGGAAAACGTGACCATAATGGCTGACGACCGCAATCCAGTACCGGTGCAAAATTCCAGCGTACACCGGAAGCCCTTAATTCTTTGGCAGTTACTTTGGCGGCAGCCCTGACCAGATCAGGGTTACGCGTTGCGGCCATCGCAATGCTCTGAGGGAATAGCGTTGAGTTGAGCGTGTAGGTTTGCCCGTGAATGGCATCCAGTCCATAGATCACAGGTATCTTCAATCTCGTGTTCTTTGATTCATCCTGGATCTGGGTCATCACCTCCCGCCATTTTTCGGCAGATAAGGCATGGGCAGTTGTATTCAGTATGGAACCAACACGGTGATCCACTACAGCAGATCTTAGCGCTGCCGGATCAATTGAACCATCTTCATTTCCCCATCCGCCTTTGGCGATTACAGCCAACGTAACCTGTGTCATCTGACCCACCTTTTCTTCCAGGGTCATTTTGCTGACGATCTCATTTACTTTTTGCGAAGTTGAATTGCCGGCCTTCTGGGCAAAGGCAGATAAGGAAACCAGGGAAACAGTACTAACAATAATGAAAAGCAGGAAATTTCTTGTGAAGCTAACATAGCATCTCATATAGCATGTCATAACAGAAGATTTAAAGCAGACTTAAAAACAGGAAGCAACAAAAACCTTAGACGTGGTTAAATCCGTCAGGATCTTAACCACGCCTAAAGTGACGAATATTTCAGACAATAAATGATACTTATTTATCTATTTGTATGCAATAGGGACAGTTGCTACTGCGGTATCCCCAGCGCCTTCATCATTTCTCCAGCAACCAATTGATTACCTGCCGGGTTCAGGTGAACGCGATCAACTGTAAGTATCCCGCGGTCTTTATTCTCCGCATTGTTCTGTGCATCGTAATTGATAAATGTATTGCGAAGGTCTATCAGGGGGCAATTATAGGTCTTTGAGAGGCCGCGGATCACATCTCCGTAAGCATTGAGATCGCCATCCTGCTGGTTACGACTGTCTTTCAACTCACCAATAACTGAAGGTGTACATACATACACCTTGATATTCTTTGCCTGTAGCTTTTTGATGATGGCTGTATAGAACTTTTCAAATTTATCCTTGTCCGTACCTGTACCGCTTGATGCTTTATGCCACACATCGTTAATGCCGATATAGATTACCACAACATCCGGGTTCTTTGCCAGTACATCATCCTCCATTCTCAAATAAAGATCATATACCTTATTTCCACCTATTCCGGCACCCACCACTTCCCAATCATTCTGGATACCTTTAGCGTTGATCTTCTCCTGTATCAGGTCAATCCATCCGCCTTTTCCGGCTCCCTGCTGGGTAATGGAATCTCCAAAGAATACGATCCTGGTCTTTTTGAAAGGCGTCATTGATACGCAAATAATAAGGGCAATGATGGCAAGAATACGTAAGCGCATATGTATTGAATATTTGAGTGGCTAAGTTAAGGCATTGAGGCTAATAGCAGTTATCATTAACTATTTGTATGGATTGTTATGGGGAAGCTTTATCAATCCTCCTGATTATTTCCAGGCAGGCCCTGCTATTATGATACGGACATTTCCAGAAACCAGCCTTGTCTTTTTGCATCGGAGAATAATCTTCATTTACACCCCAGAACCATTCTCCCTTTTTATTGTCCCTGATGTGCCCTTTAATGAATTCCCATGCCTGAAGGGAGTGTGTAAGAAATTTTTTATCTCCTGAGATCTCCCAGGCATTGAAAAAGCCAACCATTGCCTCTGCCTGCGGCCAGGAATGTTTTTCCCTGACCAAATGACTGTTAACAGGATCAAATTCATACCATAACCCACCATCCTTGTCCAGTCCCTGTGCTGCTGCATCTGCCAGTTTCACTGCCAGTGATCTGAAATAATCGATATAGGTTTTATCTTCCGTGGCCGCTGCGCATTCCTGTAATAACCACGCAGCTTCTATATCATGCCCATAGGATTGGAGAGTTGATTTCACCTGCCAGTCCTCATCCATAAAAAGATCAAGGTGCAAGGTGCTGCTATTGATAATATACCGGTTAAACAGGTCCAGTATGCCGGTTATTCTTTCTTCAAGAGCGGGATCAGGCCATACCTGGTAAAGATTTGCGTAAGCTTCAATTACATGGAGATGAGTGTTCATGGTCTTCTTCTGATTTTCATCCTTCTCACTTAAACGCAGATCATCCAACGGTTTCCATTCCCTTGTAAAGGCTTCAATATATCCACCCTTTTCCTTATCCCAGCTATACTGTTCAATATAGTTGCAAAGCTTCTTGGCTTCCTGCAATACCGGCTCTTCCCCTTTTATCTTATAATATTCTGCAAGTCCGTACAAACAGAAGGCGAGACCATAGATCTGTTTACGGTCTTCATGGATATCTCCATTGGCATCTACCGACCAGTATACGCCTCCATGTCTTCTGTCAATAAAATGATCTCTGAGATATTCCCAGGCCCGGGTAGCTATTAGCAGATCACCGGGATCATTGGTATGGGAATAAGCGGCTGAAAAAGCCCAGAGCACGCGGCTGGTCATTACTACTCCTTTGGGAGCAGAGGCATCCGGAGTATTGCCATTATTTACGCTTCCATAAAAACCGCCGCGCTTTTTATCAATAGCATGTTGTTTCCACCACTGTAAAATGGAGCGCAATTCCTTATCTACCTCCTTCTTCAAGGCAGGGAGAGTCTCATCATTAAATGCCATTCTTACTTCTTTTTATCACCCGGCAGGGCTTCAATCTTAATAACAGCCTCAGCCAGATTCTTATCAATCAGCTCGGTCAGTCTCCTCGTTGTTTCGGCAGAAGTAAAACCGTCAGGCGCGGAATTCATCACATAATCCAGCAACCTGTCCAGCGTGGTGGTAGCTACGTGTAATCTTGTATCAGAAGAAGCATAATAAATATACAGCTTTCCATCGTCATCAAGTATCCATCCATTACTGAATAGTACATTGGATACATCTCCAACCCGCTCTTCCCCTTCAGGGGCCATAAAATACCCGGCAGGTTTGTGGATCACTTTGGTAAGATCATTCAGGTCAGTCATGAACAGATACAATACGTAGCGCAATCCTGCAGCAGTATTGCGTACGCCATGGGCCAGATGAAGCCATCCATATTTTGTTTTGATAGGAGCTGGCCCCAAACCGTTCTTCACTTCATAAACGGTATGATATACGCGCGGATCAATTACAACCTCTTCGGTAACCCTTGCATTTTCCATGGAGTCAGCAAGACCAAATCCTATCCCGCCACCTTTTCCAGTATTGATGAATCCATCCTGGGGTCTTGTATAGAAGGCATAGCGGCCATTCACAAATTCAGGATGCAACACTACATTGCGCTGCTGCGCTGAAGGCGTTACCAGGTCATTGAGCCGTTCCCAATTGATCAAATCCTTTGTACGCGCAATACCACACTGGGCAATTGCTGCAGACTGATCGGCTGAGGTTACGGAAGAGTCTCTTCGTTCAGTACAAAACAACCCATAGATCCAGCCATCCTCATGTTGCACTACTCGCATGTCGTAGATATTGGTATCCGGAACATTGGTTTCTGGCATCATCAGCGGGTAATCCCAGAATTTGAAATTGTCGATCCCATTTGAACTCTCGGCAATTGCAAAAAAGGATTTCCGGTCAGATGATTCTACCCTGGCCACCACCAGGAATTTATTATTCCATTTTATGGCACCCGCATTAAGCACAGCATTGATCCCAAACCTTTCCATGAGGTGAGGGTTGGTATCAGGATTCAGATCATACAGCCAGAATAGCGGAGCATGCTGTGCAGTAAGCACGGGATTCCTGTAACGCTCAATAATCCCATTTCCGGCTCCGGCTTTTTCGTTTGGTACACTTAACAATGAATCCAGTTTTTTCTCCAGTACAGACAATCGATTAAAAAAATCGCTTTTTTTCATATCGATGTTTTTTGTTTCTAATTTTCGAGTTTGTTCCACCACGTTCTTTTCAGTATTAAAATGATTACTAGCAAAATTCCAATAGTTATAAGCAGGGGCAGCTTCAGCCACAATACCACATACATCGGCAGAATTGTCAAACAGCATTGACCGATGATCCCCAACACCACATTGAACATATCCAGTTTAAACCTTCTGTTAGGTTCAAATCCGGGATCTTCTGCCATCACTTCTTTATATACAGGACCCCAAAACCCCCAGGGTCTTACCGTCTTGTAAAAATTCTTCAACACAGCTCTTTCAGTTGGCGGTGCTGCATAGGTTCCCACCACGCATCCAACCAATGATAACAGGAAGAGCAGTGGCCAGTAGTACAGGTCCAATCCCCCCAATACGGAGAAATGTTTCAACACTGCAAGCGCTATCGCAGGCAATATGCCCCACATCATTCCCCAGAAAAATCCATTGGCATTAAATCGCCACCAGTACCATTTGAACATATTGGCCGCTATATAACCGCCATATAGTCCGGATACTATCCATTGCAACACCGTATTTACATCCGCCACCATCAATCCCAATAGAATACCCAGCGTCACCACGGATATCCCCGCCAGGTAATTCATGGAGATGATCCTTTTTGTAGAGGCTTGAGGATTTACATACTTCAGGTAAATATCATTTACAATATAGGCCTGCGCCGCATTCACCGTACCCGAAAATGTACCCATAAACGCTCCCAGCAATCCTGTTAGTACCAATCCGAGTAAACCAGTCGGTAAAAAATTGTTAATCGCAGCCGGAAGTATCCTTTCAAAATCTGTTTTACCTGCAGGACCAAGATTCATCTGGTTATAATACAATAATGCAAGCACCGTTACACCAATGATCAATGAATAACGTATCGGCAACAGGATAATTGAAACAAATCCACTCATCTTGGAAGCCTCTTTGGGTGAGCGTGTTGACAATATCTTCTGCATATCATAATTCGGTGCAGGTCCTGCCAGGCTTGCAAATATTCCTTTGAACAACATCATCATGAAGAACAGTCCGAATATTCCAAAGCCATCACTAGCGATTTTATTATTCGCATCCGGTACAATCTTGCTCCAGTCAAGATCCAGCTTCCATCCAAAGAAGGGGTTCTCCCACCCTGCCGGCACATTTGCGCCATGACTTTTTAAGTTTATCATGGCAATCACTGCAACAGAAACACAGGCAACTGTCATGATGATGTACTTGATAAAATCACCCAGTACAATACTGTGCATACCACCCAAAATGGAATAGAACATCGCAAAGAGCGTAAATATTATTCCATAGAAATGCGGTACAAATTGAGGGGATACAGCAAACGGAACATAATCTTTTACATTGTCCCAGGGAACAAACATTTCAATGAACTTGCCCAAACCCACAAAGCCGTAGGCCAAAAAGCCGAGGCAACTCAACAGGGCAAAAGCCACCACCACATTATGTGATGCTCTTATACCAATACCCGTTTTTCCAAATCTTGATGCCAGCCACTCAGCTCCGGTGGTGGCATTTGATCTGCGCAGCCATTTTGATAAGAACATCATCAGGAATACCTGGTTAAACACAGGCCATAGCCAGGGTATCCAGATACTTTTCATCCCATATACAAAACAGAGGGCTACCATCCACATGGTGCCACTGATATCAAACATGTCTGAGGCATCACTCATCCCCAGCATATACCACGGAAGCTTTTTGCCTCCCATCAGGTAACTCTCCTTATTCTGTCTTGCCTTCTTTCGTAGTACCCATCCAATCACCACCATGGTGGCCAGGTAAAGTACTATGATGCTAATGTCAAGTGCCTTAAGTTTCATTTCCGGTTTTTAATTCTCATTGCCTGGATGTAACGCTACAGTTTGCTAAACGTTACAAACTAAAAAGCGGTTGCAGGAAGAGGAGTCAACCCGCAACCTTGTTGAACGATTGCTGCTTATTAAACGCTCATTTATAAATTTTTTCATTGCTGACATCCTTTTGAAACAAGGTATGGTCAGCATTATAAAACGCTTTAAAATCTGCAGATGTGGAATGACCCTTATAAGGCACATAATATTCACTTCCTCCACCGGGTCTGGCGCCTGCATTCCTCCAACCCAACACATAGGAGATGCGATGCTTTTGCAGCACTTTCAAAAATGTACCTGTCCACCAGTTATTGTCCGCCATATTGCCTCCGAATTCTGTTAGGGCTGGTATCTTATTATTAGCTGCAGCCAAATTCTCCAGCATCGTTAGCATTTTATCGAGATCTGCACTGAATTTTTCGTTGGAATTATCCCGCTGATAAATATCAAATCCCATCACATCCACATACTCATTGCCGGGATATTTTGATAAGTATTCTTCTTCTGAATTGAACCTGTCCGTATTGTAAGCATACAGTAACTGGTGTAATTTCTTTTCATTCCGTAGATAATTAACCGTAAACGCCCATAGCTGTTTGAATGCTGCAGGTGTGCAATGCTGACCTCCCCACCAGAACCAGTTGCCATTCAGTTCATGAAATGGACGTAACAATACAGGTATCTTTTCACCTTTACTTCCTTTTAAACCATTCATAAAAACTGCGATCTTATCCAGCCAGCTTTTAAACAGATCATGTTTGCTGCCACCCGGTAAAATGGAAGCAACAGTTCCCTCTGCCGGGTTCCAGGCTGTTTTTCCTGTAAGCGGATTATTTAAATGCCAGCTAATGGTGATCAATCCTCCTCTTTCATATCCCTGCTTAATCAGATGCTGCATGGTATTGAATGGAACACTATCCAGGTTCATGGCTGCATCCATTTCAAGATGCCCCAGTTCCCATCCATACACAGCAGGATAATCGCCAGTAACGTCTTTGATATCACTTCTGTTTTCCTGGTATTTCCATCCAACTCCATAGGCCAGATCATCCTGGTGCCCAAACATTACTCCCCTATTCAATAGCTTCTTAAGATTGCGATACAGGTTTACCGCTTCTTTTGTTGCCAACTTATCAGAAGGCCCATCCGTTTGCGCTGATACCACGCAACTGATCATTAATGATATTCCCACTAAGAAAATTCGCATCATCTATTTAGATCTCTTATATACAATTGAATAATATTCCATGTACTTGTATCACTGTCAAATACACTATTCAAACCCTGTTCTTCCATGGGTGGATCACCTAACAGGTCATCTCCCCTTTTCCACCAGATGGCATGTTCCAATGAAGGACGGCCGGCACCACTGAATGCCCAGAAATTGGCACCAGCAATCCCTTTTTTAGTGTGGGCGCTTTCCATCAATACATTGAACACAGCCCTATAGTATTGATCACGGAAGGTTGTGGGACTTTTTACCTGGAAGTTTTGAAAATCTCTTGGCAAACCAAACTCTTCCACTACCAGTGGCTTTTGCAGTTTCGCGGTTACAGCAATATGTTTGGCGATGTAGGATGTGGTATTTGAAATGACCGCTGGCATTGCCTGCCCTATTGCGGTATCCTTAAACCAGCTCCAGTTTTTGGGCCAGATATGAATGGTGGCGTAATCTATGTTTTTATCTGCATGGATCGACTCAAATAATGTCAAATTTTCTGTACCCATCTCCCCTTCACATCCTGTTGTGACCAGGTGATTCTTATCCAGCGATTTTATAAATGCCGCCGCATCACTCACCCACCTCGCATAAGCCGCGTTGGCAGCCGGGCGCATGGGCCTGGGTTCATTGGCCAGTTCCCAGGCCATAATAGCCGGGTCACTGGAATAGGTCTTCCCTGTTATAGTGTTTTTGCGGACCACAATACTATGTAACTGCTTATAATAATCTTCCTTACATGGCTCACAGGAATAAAACCGGCTCACATAATCCCGCATTTCATCCCAGTTGAGCTTTCTTCTCAAAGTGGTATCGCTGATGAGGCCATTCCAGTTAAGGTATTGGAGAAATCCACCGCTCCATTCCCAGTTATTGGAAAGGAATATCACTGCTTTCATTCCACGTTTGTTCATTTCTGCAAGCAGGAAATCCAATCCAGTCAGTAGATCCTGCCTGTACACATTTTTGGATGGTTGGTAAGCAGGTTCTGCCCGGGTAACTCCGTGAATTTGTCCTTCACCTTCAACAGCAGCCATCACACGCAGGTTGGTCACGCCTTTTTTCTTGAGGAAGTCAAGTTCCTTTTTCACTCTTTTTCTTCCTTTCTGATCATTGGCCAGTAACCCGCCATACCAGTAGTTGGCGCCAATAAAATACCAGGGCTTGTGGTTGACTATGAATTGTTGATGGCTACAGGTCACATAACGCGATGACTGCGCCTGTAGCCGGTTGGGCTGGAACATAAGGGTCACGCCCATTACAAGCAATAGGGTACGCAAGCACATTGGTATACTAGCTATTTAAATCTGTTCAATTATTGTTCAAAAACTATTCTCTTATCTGAATCCCATATGATCCACATGGATCGTTCCTCCCCAACCAGCTGACTGGAGCACAATTTCTCCAATACTCGCCGGGCTTCCCATTGTTGAAAAATCCAGACTAAATGTTGACCACTCCCCTTCAAGCACTGTTACCTGCGGTGGACTGGAATAATTACCATTGACCACCACATTCAATTTCTTTCCACCAGTTCCTGCTTCACCATATACTGAGAATTCCAATTTGGTATAGCCAGAGGTGGTAGGAGCAGTACCCGGATTATGGAATGTCAATCCCTGATAGCCGCCAGCTGCATACACCGCTCTTATTGATTTGGAGCCCTGCCGCACATTTACAGAACTATTGAAATCATGCGTATCAGTATAGGACCAGTCCTGGAAGCCATTCTGCAAGGCATCCGTATAAATGGCAAATGTGAAATCTGGCAGATTAGGCAACCCTCCCAATATCTCCAACAGATCAGCAGACTCTGCTTTCAATGTTGAATTCAATACAGAGCAAACAACTTTTCCTTTCAATACTCCTGTTGGCACGGTTACCACTATCTGGGTTGCACTCTGGCTTACAAAAATTGTAACGGGTGTGTTAACCCCAGTAAATGAAATATCCGTTACCAAATTGAGATCGGTACCTGTTATTGTTAAATCACTACCTGGTGCTATGGGATTAGGTGCAATAGAAGTAATTGCAGGCAATACCACATTCAGTTCCTGAGCTGATTCT
>CAMLGP010000017.1 GCA_946479535.1 uncultured Bacteroidota bacterium | reverse complement strand
TTGGTAGAGCTACTGACTCTTAATCAGTAGGTCCACGGTTCGAGTCCGTGCGGGGACACAGGACAAAACAGGGGTTCAATTTTTGAACCCTTTCTTTTTTTATTTGCTTTCTGCATAAGTAAATCGGTCTTTCGTCGAAATTCCAAAATTCAGGTCCCGAAATTGTGGTAACTTTTAGAATCAAACACAACGACTATGAAAAAGACGCTTATGTTCCTTGTGCTGGCCTGTCTGGTCGCCGTTATTGCGTTTGCCAGTCTCCGGAGCAACCGCAGTGATAAACAAACTATCGAGAAAAAACAGGAGTTGAAAAAGACCAAAAAAGAATGCAGGCACACCTGCATCTTTGGCTGAGCCAATCCCGCCCTTCTTTACAGAACGGCGGGATTTTCATATCCGGTTGATTTAACTAGCTCTCTATTCTATCACAGGAACCTTGTCAGGCAATAATTCGCCGAATAGAATTGTTACAACCTGTGACAGGATCCGGCAATACCAAACATATCCAGGCAATAGCATGCTCACCAATCATGCATTTTAGCACCTCTTTGAATTCCCGGATATTTGAAAAATCCCCCCTGAAAAGCCTGTTCAGGATCCCCGTTCCGGACCCCAAAAAGCAGGCTTTATAGGCCTATAATAACGCAATACATTGTGAATGAATTTACTACCAATTGCAGCATAAATAACTACATTAATTCGTTATAACAGTCAGATTTACAACAATTTAAGTTGTTAGTAAAAATTTTTACCGAATTTTAATTCCATAGGATTTTATAACCCGTCCAAATCATTAATTTTGGATTACTCTCACTGACCCAAGTAGATTCTCTGATAATCCAATTGTTTATTGAGACCGTAATTCCTGAAGCTTTTAACCCATTTCAGCTTGTCAACGGAACGGAAAAGAAGATTATTATAAAATAAATAAAAGACGGAGGGTTGTATGTATACTTATGATCTGCTGGAAAAAGGTTGTCACTACCTGGTGAAGGATAAAGAAGGTGATCCCATTACTTTAATTAAAGTGGCGGTAGAAACGGATCATTGCCTTTTTATCCAGCGTTTTGATGATCCCACATTGACAGAATGGAAATTGAAAAAAGACAACCTGGCCGATATCATTGAGTGCCTTACTGACGAAGCCGTAAAGGAATGGGAAGAACATTACAATACGGAAGACGCCTATTACGAGGAAGAAGACGACGATGATTAATTAGGAGCCAAGGCAGAAAACCATTCATGTATTTTGTAACACAGAGTGATTGGGAAGGACTATTTTAGTTTTACCAATCACTTTTTTTATGTATATAACCGGAGAAAAATTCTACATGCAACCTATTAGCTCTTCCATTATGAAATCAATACTGGCTTTAAGCCTGTTCCTTTCAGGCTTCTTCCTGGCAAATGCACAGGAAGATCTTCCCACTGATTATCTTTCCAGGGAATTCCATGCCGGCCGCCGCGATGCCATCCGCAAGATCATGCCCGATAATTCCGTAATGGTGGTACTGGCCTACCCTACCCGTAATTTTTCCAATGATGTTGATTATTTCTACCATCCCAATCCGGATATGTATTACTTCAGCGGCTACCGTGAACCTCATTCCCTGCTGCTGATCTTTAAAGACCCGCAAAAAGATTCCGCCGGTAATTCCTATAATGAAGTCTTATTTGTACAGAAAAAGAATAAGGCAGCGGAACAGTGGACTGGCCGCCGCCTCGGTACTGATGGCGCAAAAGAGAAACTGGGATTAAAATATGTTTTCAATGGTGAGGAGTTTGCGGCATACCCAATCGATTTTTCCAAATTCTCTACCATCTTAATGGACCGGTTGCCAGACGATGTGCCTCGTGGTGAAAAAGGAGAACTATTCGATCTTATTCAGCAATTCAAAGAGAAAGTAACCTTGCCACCCGATTATGCCAGCAATTCCCGGTACGACTGGAAGGCATTCCGCAAATTAACCGGCACATTGAGGGAAATAAAAACTCCTGAAGAGATGACCCTGATCCGCAAAGCGGTTGAAATATCCTGCATAGGTCAGAACGAAGTAATAAAAGCGCTACGGCCTGATATGTCAGAACTGGAGATCCAGGGTCTTCATGAATATGTACACAAAAAATATGGTGCAGAGGGCGTTGGTTATGGCTCTATCATTGGTGCCGGTGAAAATGGATGTACCCTTCATTATGAAGAAAATACCAAAACTAAAGTTGGCAATCAGATGGTATTGATGGACGTAGGTGCTGAGTACCATGGGTACACGGCTGATGTAACCCGCACCATTCCTTCCAAAGGCAAATTCTCCAATGAAGAAAAGCTGATCTATCAATTAGTGTATGATGCCCAGGAAGCAGCTTTCAAGATCCTTAAAGACGGTGCCAAATTTAGCGAGGCTTCTACTGCTGCCCGTAATGTAATTACAGACGGACTGGTAAAATTGGGTGTTGCAAAAGACAAGGAAGAAGCAAATAAATATTATCCACACGGATTATCCCACCATATTGGCCTGGATGTACATGACCGTGGAACTTCGCCCGGTCTCAAGAAGGGAATGGTGATCACCATTGAACCAGGCATCTACATTCCTGAGGGAAGTAATTGTGACAAGAAATGGTGGAGCATTGCCGTGCGCATTGAGGATGATGCCCTGATCACTCAGAATGGTTATGAGTTGCTTTCTGATTTTGCGCCCCGTTCAATAGCCGATATAGAGAAAATGGCAGCACAACCCAGTGCTGTGGATGATTTCAAACTTCCACCTTTAAGATCTGGAGAGAAAAAAGGCTTTTAGAAAACCTTGAAATTTTTGAGGCTTAGTTCTGCTAATGTTGTTGTTCCCTGTGGATCAGTAAATTTCCAATAAACGATCCCAATCCCTTTGGCGTACCATGTTTCCATGGCAATGGCTTCATCAGTATAAGCGGGTGAAGGGCTTACCTTGATCTGGGGCTTCCAGGCTACCTTATAAACATTGTTATAAGCTTTCCCGTTTACGGAAACCGTAGCATTGGCATCTGTACATTTAAAAACGTACTTAAGCTTTATGGGTACATTCAACGTTTGCTCCGTTCCGGAATATTCGGGAGTTTCCCAGGTCTGGTTGGTAGTAAGATTTTGTTTGAGGAAATTAATATCAGCATCTATTACTGTGGTGAATTGAACAGCTCCGGTATACCAATCCGCTGATGTAAGTTCAAAATAATCATTCCCTGCCTTGCGGTAGTAACTGGAATCCTGGGGAGTGGTCTCATCCTGGTTCTGGAAAATACGATAGGTCTGATTATTTCCATTGTAGGTGCCTTCTCCAACATTAACCCTTGTCAGCGAATCACCCGCTACCCAAAGGCCATCGGGATCATCATAACTCCACCAGCTTAAAGGTGTAAGAGGGAAATAATCAGTATTGGTTACAGGTGTTGTACCTGTTACTGTAACTGTAAAACTGCAGGTTGAGCTTCCTACTGTAACTATCACATTTGTTGGACCTGCAGTTGCCGGAATACCTGCACCCGTAAGAGTTATTGTTGTGGCCCCGGCCTGAACAACGCCCGTTCCTGAGAAGGTGATGCCATTGCTTACAGCAGTTGTGATATTATAGGTTCCAAGAGTGGTTACATTTACCCCAATAGTTACTGTATTTGAAATATCCAACGCAACGCCCGCAACATAATTACCAGCAGTATTGGAAACCATGCAGGCATTAGGAGCACCTGCAAGGGTCATCACAGCAGGATTGGCACCTCCGGCTGGCAGGGTTTCTACTGCTACAGCACATTCTGATGAATCATATTGTACCAGGTAAACATTTAAGCCGGCATTCTGTGGAGTGCCGCTTCCTTTGAGTTTTACGGTATTCAATCCAGTCTGTGTGAATATACCTACGGCACGGAAAGAAACGTTATTGATCGTATCTGTGAAAATGGTATATGCTCCGGTGGTTATTACATTTACCTGCACCTCAATGAAATTGGTAGTTCCATTAATTACTTTGCCTGCCTCATAGATTCCATTCACATTCTTGGGTAAACAATCCCCTGAGATATCACTTTGCAAAGAACCTACAGAAGGGACCTTACTGGTTTCAACACTTAACTCTTTCTGACAGGAATAAAACACAACAGCCAGCAGGGCCAGGAACAGCAGGGGCTTTTTCATGAAGCTAATTTGATTGCTAAAATAACATTTTTTTGTATGTATAGGGAGTGTATAAAGCGCTGTAGTTGTTAAATTTCTAATGAAAAAATACGAATTACACGCCTTTTCAGGCTTTGATCCAAAGCACTTTATGAAAGGGTATCGGTAAAGCTCCGGTTTTCGTTGCCCCGGTATCGCATTTCCAAAGGCTGAAGATTTCGGCTAAACCCGTTATCTTGGCACATAGATAAATAACCTTGGAATTCTGGCGTCGGTTTTTTAGAATTAAGGGCTGAAATTTCAAATCATCTACCACCAAATGAAAAAAACAGTCATCGGCATTTTTTTACTCCTGTCAACAGGATGGCTTTCTGCCCAAAACCCACATATTGAAATCCTCACAACTGATACAAAAACCAGTTTGCGTGGGCTCAGCGTGGTAAATGAAAATATCATCTGGGTCAGTGGCAGCAATGGTACCATTGGCAAAAGCTCTAATGGTGGCAAGAACTGGAAATGGGTGGTGGTGAAAGGGTTTGAGGATAAAGAGTTTCGTGATATTGAGGCATTTAATGGTAATTCTGCCATTATTATGTCGTCTGGTAAGGAGCCCGCCTATATATTAAAAACTACCGATGGCGGAGATAGCTGGCGTGTTGTTTACGAGAACAAAACGCCAGGCATGTTCCTGGATGCCATGGATTTTGCAAGCAGTCTCTATGGCATGGTGATCGGCGATCCCATTAATGGCAAAGTTTTCATTGCCCGCACTCAGGATGGCGGAAATACCTGGAAACCTGATCAGCAATCTCCCGTAACAGATAGTGGAGAAGCATTCTTTGCAGCAAGCGGAACCAACTTGCGACTGTTTGCCAACAAGGAATTTTTCCTGGTCAGTGGTGGAACAAAGTCAAGACTCATGAGCGGCGCAGGTGTTCAGGACATTCCAATCATACAGGGCAATGAAACAACAGGCGCCAATTCTCTTGATATTTTCGATGATGGAATTCCAAAGGTACCCGGACAAAGAATGATAATAGTTGGCGGCGATTTTAATAATTTTTCCTCTACTGAAAAGAATTGCATTTATACCACTAATGGAGGCAAGACCTGGAAGGTACCTGAAACACCTCCGCATGGTTACCGAAGCTGTGTTGAATATCTTAGCAAAAAAGATATCATTGCCTGTGGAATAAATGGCGTTGATTATTCAGATGATGGCGGACGCACCTGGCAATGGATCAGCAAGGAGGGATTCCATGTTTGCAAGATTGCAAGGATTGGACCTGCCATATTTCTTGCAGGAGAGAATGGAAAAGTAGCGAAAGTTTACTGGTAAATTCTTTTCTATTCCAGGTTCTTCAATATCTCTTTTATTGATGGACGCTTTTTATAATCCGAATCAAAATGCCTGAAGGTGATCATCTGGTCTTTATTGACAATATAAGTAGCAGGTACTGGCAGCCAGTTACCATTTTTAATTCCATTGCTCTCCTCCAGTTTGATACCAGTATTACGATAACGGCTTAGTGTGTTTTCTGGCACCTGGAACTCCACTTCATAACCCTTCATGATCTTCAGGTTCTCATCATATAAAATAGAGAATTCAGTTTTTGTTTTCTCAATGGTCTTTGCCACGTTTTCTGGCAGTTCCGGAGTAATGGCAACTACTGTGGCCCCTTTCTCTTTGATCAGGGATAGGGAGTCTTCAAGCCTGGAAAGATATTTATTGTCATAAGGGTCCCATTGACCCCGGTAAAATACCACCACCACCTTACCCTTCTTCAGCAGATCACGCAGGTGTACTTCATTGCCGTTCTGGTCTTTGGCTTTAAAATCATAAGCTTTGGAGTTAATAAAGAGCCCTTCAGGAGCTTCCTGGGCAAAAAGTGATGTGCTAAGGGTCAACAAGATAAGAGGTAGTAAAAGCTTTTTCATGGGGGTAATTTGCAGGTAATAAAAATAGAAATTATAGCAGTTATCCCTAAGTATTTTTCTAAAATTAACAAATTGCCTTTTTCCCTATTTTTACCGACTTTTCGAACCCAATCCTAACAAGTTTATGAACAATACGCACGAGAAGAAATTTGTCATCAATATGCTTATCGGCCTGATCTTTACCACGGCCGGTATATCTTCTATCATTTATGCCTGCTTTACCAAGGAAAATCAGCACGATTGGATTTTCTGGGCTGTTATTTTAATCAATACCGGCCTCTTGTTTATTGGCAGTTCCATTATTCATAAGGTAAAGGCAGATCTCATCCGCCGCCAGAAACAAAAAAGCAGTCGCGGAGACAGGGATCTGGATTAACCCAATTATCCAAATCGTTTTGTAAACATAAAATAAACGGCTCCCATTAAGAGAGCAAAGCTCACCAGGTAACGCCAGTGAAAGCTTTCTTTCATTACCAAAAGGGCAAAAAATGTAAAGACTATCAAAGTGATGGCTTCCTGCATGATCTTTAGCTGAAACAGGTTAAATCCAGCTTTATGGCCAGCCCGGTTTGCAGGAACAGCCAGGCAGTATTCAATGGCCGCAATGAGCCAGCTGATCAAAATGGCTTTCCATAATGGCCAACCCTGGAATTTTAGATGGTAGTACCAGGCAAAGGTCATGAATATATTGGAGGCGAATAAAAGTATTACGGTGCGCATGGAAGTAACAACGATTTAAAGAGTTTAAGATGAGTCTCTGGTCATTTGAGCGCTTCAATGAAAGCTTTCACTTCAGCTGGATCGATATAATTATTGTTATAGCTTTCTTCGGAAGTAGCGAAGGCCGGATGAATGAATAGCATTTTGCTTTTTGTTTTGGCCCGGAGTGATGAATGGAATTCCAGGCAACCCGTTTTTTCTGCCAGTTCTTTAACATTATCCTTTCTTACTCCACTTCCCGGCATGATAATGATCCGGTCATCAGCTGTTTTATTGAGGGATGCAATCAATTCAATTGCATCAGGAGCAGATGGTTTTTGTCCGGATGTAAGTATACGTTCACATCCAATACTGATCAATTGTTCCAGGGCTTCAAATGGATCACGGCATCGGTCAAATGCCCGATGAAAAGTTACGCCCAGGGGATAGGCTGCCGCTACCAATGCCGAAGTTCTTTTTATATCGATGCTTCCATCTGCATTCAGTAAACCAATCACTACCCCGTCACAACCGAGTTGCCTGCAGAATTGCACATCCTGCAACATGATCCGGAACTCCTCATCGGTATATAAGAAATCACCACCGCGCGGACGAATGATGGGATAGATAAGCGCCTTGAATTTTTCTCTGCACTGGCGGATGGTTCCCTGAGAAGGTGTTACGCCTCCTTCAGCAAGATTGGCACAAAGCTCAATTCTGTGGGCACCGCCTTCAATAGCTGCAGCAGTAGTAATGAAATCAGATGTAGCAATCTCAACCTGGTATTTATTTCCTTCCATTAAAACCAGCTTTTTGCATTAATCAGTTTCTCCATTGTGTTATTCTTAATAGCATAACTGAATCCTTTATTAAGCGCAAAAGATCCTGCCTGCCCTTTTTTGTTCAGTGCAACAAAAGCTACCTGTATATCCTTTGCTTTATCTTTTTTGATCTTTACAATCCGTTCAATTACTTTTTTGCAGGCAGTTTCCGGGCTCATGCCCTGGCGCATAAACTCAACCACAGTATGTGAGCCTGCCACACGTATCACATCTTCTCCCTGGCCAGTGGCAGTACAGGCGCCCACTTCATTATCTACAAATAAACCCGCTCCAATGATTGGTGAATCACCTACACGTCCTCTCATTTTAAAGGCCATGCCACTGGTTGTACAACTACCACTCAGATTTCCTTTTGCATCCATGGCCACCATTCCAATAGTATCATGATTTTCTATATTGATCACAGGTGCGTAAAGCCCTTTTTTCAGCCATTTTTCATATTCTCTTTTTGCATCAGGATACAGCTTTTCCTCTTCCAGGGGAAATCCTTCAGCTACAGCAAACTGCCTGGCGCCACTCCCCACCAGCATCACGTGCGGTGTTTTCTCCATAACCCGGCGGGCAACAGATATAGGGTGTTTAATCCTTTCCAAAAAGGCCACACTTCCACAATTAAAGGCCTCATCCATGATGGATGCATCAAGCGTCACAAATCCATCGCGGTCAGGATTGGCCTGTAAACCCACACAACAGCTTTTGGAGGACTCAGTAACCATTACTCCCTTTTCAACGGCATCGAGCGCTCTGCCCCCAGTACCTAACACTTCCCAGGCTCCTTTATTGGCCTCTACACCCACGTCCCAGGTAGACACAACTACTGGTTGATTTACAAGAGGTTCTGAAGGTAGGCTCACTAACCTTTTTCCAATAGCTCCTGCCAGCGAGGTAAATACACCTGCATGGATAAACTTTCTTCTATTGATCATGTTAAAGCTTTACAGTTTCGAAATTAAGTGTTTCAATGCCACGATTATTGCCGCCTGACAAAAATGGCCTCAACCTGGCTGCCAATCTAGGCAAACAGCTGTCATAAATGAGCAAAATGATTAACATTGCCCTAAGGAACGCTATTTGATGTTACAACATCGATTATATACCTTTACGGAGTAAACATGAAAATAGAGATCATATCAGGAAGTCCAAGAGTAAACAGCGTGACGCGAAGAGTGGCGCTGTATTTGAAGAACTGGATAAAACAGAATACAGGGCATGAAGTGGATATTATTGAGCTGAAGGACTGGCAGCTGCCGCCAGTGCAGACTGTATTTGTATCGGTTGATAACACACCGGATCAGTTCAAGCCATTGGCAGAAAGGGTTTTCAATGCTGAGGCTTTTATCCTGGTTACACCGGAATACAATGGTAGCTACTCCCCTGCCCTTAAAAACCTGCTGGACCATTTTCCAAAGCAGCACCATAAGCCTTTTGGAATTGTTACAGCATCTCCGGGGCCTTTAGGTGGAATGAGGGCAGCGCAGCAATTGTTATTACTGGTGCCGGCTCTTTTTGGAATTGCATCTCCCTACCTGCTGATCGTTCCAGGCATTGATAAGAAGTTCAGTGCTGATGGTGATCTGCTGGAAGAAAGCTTTTCCCATAACCTTCGAAATTTCGTAACTGAATTTTTATGGCTATCTGAAAAACTGGTAAAGGAAAAAGAAGCAACAAAAGAATTTATCAAAAAATAAAAGGAGTATTTTTTTATGAAATCCGTTTTGCATAAAGCAGACAGCAGGGGTCATGCAAACCATGGCTGGCTGAATGCCTATCATTCATTCAGCTTTGCCGGATATCATGACCCATCAAGGGTCCACTTCGGTGCGCTGCGTGTATTGAATGATGATACTGTAGCCGGCGGAATGGGATTTGGAATGCATCCGCATGATAATATGGAGATCATTACCATACCTCTCGAAGGAAAACTTGAACACAAGGATAGTATGGGTAACAGCGGTGTGATCAACAAAGGTGAGATACAGGTAATGAGTGCGGGCACAGGTGTTCATCACTCTGAAAAAAACAGTAATGTGAAAGAAAAGGTCAAACTTTTACAGATCTGGGTTTTCCCGGACAGCAAAAATGTTCAGCCCAGGTATGATCAGAAAGCCTTTGATCTTGACGCCAGCAAAAACAAGCTGGTAAATGTGGTTTCTCCAATGGGTGATTCAGAAGGGTTGAATATTCACCAGCATGCATGGTTCCATTTGGGCAAGCTGGATAAGAATTTCAACACTACCTATGAATTAAAGGATAAAGCAAATGGTGTTTATGCATTTGTTATTGATGGGGATGTTACCATCAATGGTGAAAAACTGAACCGCCGTGATGGATTGGGTATCTCTGAAACTGACAAACTGGATATTAAGACGGATAGTGAGGCGGAACTCTTATTAATGGAAGTCCCGATGAATTAAAAAAGTTATTAGCTGTTAGCCGTTAGCTATTAGTTACAGACTTACAATTTGGTCTTCACATAATAAATGAGCAGCCCATAAGCTGCTCATTGTTATTTACTAATGTTCAATTATAGGTCCCGTGGCTAATAGCTAGTGGCTTTCTTCTCCATAAACTGCTGCAGGTTTTTGCGCGCATTTTTCTGCACGGCTCTTTTCATAAAACCTGTCCAACCTAATAATACACCTTTCCAGCCAAGCGCCTGGCCAATCCAGGTGCTTAACCGGAATGCATCACTGTGTTCAATGATGATCCCATCTTTGAATTTCATATATGCTTTAATACGATTCACTACTTTTTTGCCGGTTTTGGAGAAAGTATAACTGGCTACCCAATTGCAGGTTGCGAATTCTTCATCCAGCAATTCAATATTGCTAAATTGTAGTGAGAAATCGGTTGCATTTTTACAAAGCATTTCCCACATACTTCTTACTTCATTTCCACGTAATAAGCCAAAAACGGGATCGCTGAATACAATATCTTCGCTATAGCAAGCATTCATCCCTGCATAATCTAACTTCTGAAATGCACTATAGAATCTTTCAATTGTTGCAGCATTATCACTCATAAGAAATTCGTATTTTCAGACCTTGATTTTGTATAAATATAACCCAAACTCTTTTATGCGTACAACCATCAGCCTTTTAGGCTTACTACTGATGTGTTCCGTTATCAGGGCCCAGGTTTCCATCATTCCACAACCGGTTTCAATTAAACAGCCGCGTATTAATGCAAAATTTAGCATTACACCAGCAACTGTTATCGTACTGGAAGGTAGTAACCTGCAAAAAACAGCAGAGATTCTGAACGATTACCTTCAACAATTCTACCTTTTTAAATTAAAAGTAGTTGACAGGTCAACGAGTGCCAATGCCATCCGCCTCAATTTTGAGAGACTGGACAAACCAATTGAAGGCGCTTATGTATTAACTGTAAACAATAAAGGCGCCTATATTGCAGGTGATAATGAAACGGGGGTCTTTTATGGCGTACAAACCCTTTTTCAATTATTGCCAGTGCCAGATTCTCGTTTGAAGATGCGTCCCAACAAACTGGTTATACCATACATTTCCATAGAAGATGAACCCCGTTTTGAATACAGAGGCATTCATCTGGATGTATGCAGGCATTTCTTTCCTGTGTCCTACATCAAGAGATATATTGATTACCTGGCTTATCACAAGTTCAATGTTTTTCACTGGCATCTTACGGATGACCAGGGATGGCGTATCGAAATAAAAAAATATCCGCTGTTAACAACAGTTGGAGGTTATCGTAATGGCACCATCATTGGCCGTTATCCCGGTACAGGTAATGATGATATCCATTACGGTGGATTCTATACGCAGGAAGAAGTAAAGGATGTGGTTCAATATGCAGCGGACAGGCATATAACCGTGCTTCCTGAAATTGAAATGCCTGGTCATGCTTCAGCTGCCATCGCTGCTTATCCTGAACTGAGCTGTTTCCCTTCTGAATCCACACAGCATAATCCCAGAACAGCCTGGTCAGGTGATAGTACTGGTAAGCAGGTACAGCAATCCTGGGGAGTATTTGATGATGTCTTTTGTGCAGGTAAGGATAATACCTTTCAATTCATGCAGGATGTGCTGGATGAAGTTATTCCGCTATTCCCCGGCAAAATTGTGCACGTAGGTGGAGATGAATGCCCAAAGAATAACTGGAAACGCTGTCCTAATTGCCAGCAGCGCATGAAAGAAAATAATCTTAATGATGAACACCAGTTACAGAGCTATTTTATCCAGCGTATGGAAAAATACCTCAATACCAAAGGAAAGACCCTGATGGGATGGGATGAAATTCTGGAAGGTGGACTTGCTCCCAATGCAATGGTAATGAGCTGGCGTGGTGAACAGGGCGGTATCGCTGCTGCAAAAGAGAAACACAATGTGATCATGACACCCGGCAATCCGGTTTATTTTGATCACACCCAGACTAAACAGGAAGACTCGGTTACTATTGGAGGATACAATCCAATTGAAAAAGTGTACGCCTATGAACCTGTTCCAAAAGAATTATCAGCAGAAGAATCCAAATATGTTTTGGGAGCTCAGGCAAATCTCTGGACAGAATATATAGGAAACCCACAAAAAATAGAATACATGCTTTTCCCCCGCATCAGCGCTCTTTCGGAAGTTCTCTGGAGTCCGAAGGATAAGAAGAACTGGGATGATTTTGTGAAGCGGATGAAAACGCAGGTTAAGCGATATGATCTGATGGGAATAAACTATAGCAAAGCATATAATTTTTCGGCCACAAAATAATTTAAATGATCAATCCTAAAGAACTGGCAGATAGTTTTGAAAAGATACCCGTCAAAATTTTTCCTGACCTTAACCAGGGTTCAAAAGCAATTGCTACCGAGATTGCTGCACTGATACGAAGCAAACAGAAGAAAAGAGAAAAATGCGTTTTGGGACTGGCCACCGGTTCCACTCCCAAAACCCTTTACCGTGAACTGGTGAGGATGCACAAAGAAGAAAAGCTGAGCTTTAAGAACGTTATCACTTTTAACCTGGATGAATATTATCCAATTGATAATGATGCGCTCCAAAGCTATAACCGGTTCATGCGTTCCAATCTCTTTGATCATATCGATATCAATCCAAAGAATATTCATATTCCGGATGGGGAAATAAAGAAAGAGGATCTCAAAATCTTTTGCCAGCAATATGAGAAAAAGATAAAGGATGCTGGTGGTATTGATCTCCAGATCCTGGGTATAGGTAATAACGGGCATATTGGTTTCAATGAACCGGGGTCTGGTATTCATTCCCGTACCCGCCTGATCACGCTGGATAATTCTACGCGCATTGCCAATGCGTATGAATTTGCAAATATTTCACAGGTGCCAAGATTGGCCATTACAATGGGCATCAGTACCATAATAAAATCAAAACGAATCATCCTCATGGCCTGGGGACCTGCCAAGGCTCCGGTATTGAAGAAAGCAGTGGAGAATGAAGTGACAGAACAGGTACCTGCTTCTTTGTTGCAGAACCATGATAATGTAACTTTCATAGTTGATGAGTCGGCTGCGGCAGAGTTAACCCGTCTTAAGTCACCCTGGCTCACTGGTGAATGTGAATGGACACCTGTCATGATCAAAAAGGCAGTGACGAATATGGCCCTAAGGCTTAAAAAACCAATTCTTAGTCTTACCAATTCAGATTACAATGAATATGGCCTTGGTGATCTGCTGGTTGAAAAAGGTGATGCCTATGAAATAAATCTCCAGGTATTTTATATGGTGCGGGATACCATTACCGGTTGGCCGGCTGGTAAACCGAATTCTGATATTCCCGGTCATCCGGAACGTTCTTCCCCTTATCCAAAGCGAGTGATCATCTTCTCTCCCCACCCGGATGATGATATCATTAGTATGGGAGGAACATTCCAGCGATTACATGATCAGGGGAATGATGTACATGTGGGATACCAGACAAGTGGAAATATTGCAGTAACAGATGAATTTGTCACGCGCTTTCTTGATTTTGCTGTTGGGTTTGAAGAAATCGCTGGTATTGATACACATAAATCCGGCAAGATCCTGGCAGATGCACGGAAATTCCTTGCGAGAAAAAAGTCTAACCAGATCGATACACCCACCATACGTGCCATTAAGGGACTGATCCGCAGGTGCGAGGCACGTGCCACCTGTCATTATGTAGGGATCAAAGATGATAATATCCATTTCCAAAATCTTCCTTTTTATGAAACGGGCACCATTGAGAAAAAACCAATGGGAGAAAAGGATGTACAGATAACAATGGAGTTGCTTCGGCAGGTCAAACCACAACAGGTGTATTGTGCTGGTGACTTTGCAGATCCTCATGGAACACATATTGTCTGCTTTAATGTTGTGTTAGAATCTTTAAGAAGGATAAAGAAAGC
>CAMLGP010000016.1 GCA_946479535.1 uncultured Bacteroidota bacterium | reverse complement strand
CTATATCGTAGGGTCTTTAATTGGTAAAAAGCCACTGTCCACAGTATCTCCTAAAAAGACATGGGAAGGGACAATAGGTGGAATTATTCTTGCAGTTATAATAATGGGATTACTTGGATCAGCAGTTATGAATGAAGATAACAACAGTTGGTGGTTTATCATGGCTGGTATTGCTGCAATTGCGGGCACTTTTGGGGATTTACTTGAATCAAAGCTTAAGCGGTTGGCCCAAATAAAGGACAGTGGTCAAATTATGCCAGGTCATGGAGGATTTTTAGACAGATTTGATTCTCTATTACTTGCAGTTCCTATTACCTGGTTTTGTATGTTGGTTGGAATCTCTTTATGATGTATTTTCAATCACATTCTTACCTTTGCACCCTAAAGTAAAACGATGACAATTCACAAGGAAGGTTATACAACGCTGGCGTGGAGTTTTATCTTTTTTGCCGTAGTTAATCTGCTCTCATTTTACCTCCTGAGCTTTGAGGCACCGATTCTGAGTGCCGTCATTTTTGTGGTAACACTCGGTTTACTGCTTTTCCTGGTATCCTTTTTCCGTCTGCCCAAAAGACCTCTGACCATTAATGAAAATGCCATTGTAGCTCCTGCAGATGGCAAAGTAGTAGCAATTGAAGAGGTACAGGCCGATGAATACTTTACTGACCGCCGGATACAGGTTTCTATCTTCATGAGCCCATTGAACGTACACGTAAACCGCAATCCTGTTAGCGGTGAAGTAGTCTATAGCCAGTACCACAAAGGTAAATACCTGGTAGCCTGGCATCCCAAATCTTCCACTGAAAACGAGCGCCACACTGTTGTTTACAGGAAAGGAAGCAAAGAGGTTCTTACCAAACAGATTGCAGGAGCCCTGGCAAAGCGAATTGTCAACTATCTTCAGGCTGGCCAGGAAGTGAAACAGGCAGAGGAAATGGGCTTTATCAAATTTGGTTCAAGAGTGGATCTTCTCCTTCCCCTGGATGCAAAGATTAAGGTGAAGATCGGTGATAAGCCTTTGGGTGGTGTTACCGTTGTTGCTGAATGGTAATTCTTTTGCTAGAAAATAGCTTCCAGTTCCTTTAATGAATGTACTGTGTAAGTAGGTTGATCTTCTATGCTAATACGCAGATGATTTACAAATACCTGGTCCATTCCGGCATTCTTTGCTCCCAGGATATCTACTTCCGGTGTATCCCCGATCATAATGCTTTCATGTAATTGAGCACGCGATTTTCGCAATGCATACTCAAATATCTCTTTATTGGGTTTTAGACTATTGGAGCCTTCTGAAGTAATGACCTCTTTAAAGAAGCTGTCAAGCCCCGAATGTTTCAGTTTGCTATGCTGTGTTTTTTCAAATCCATTTGTAATAAGATGAAGTGTATAACCTTTGCCAGCGAGATAAGTGAGAATTTCTTTTGTATGAGGAAAGAGGATTGTGCGTGTGGGGAGCATATCCAGGAACTGCATACTCATGGCACGGGATAATTCATCATCGGCAATTTTAAAATCAAGCAGGGCGAGCCACATTCTTTTCACCCGCAATTCATCCTGTTTGATATATCCTTTGCGATAACGTTCCCATAATTTTTCATTATGCGCCAGGTAATTCCGGTAAAACAGTTCAAAATCATTTATACCTCTGGCCTCCAGTTGAAGATTGCTGTATAAAACTTCCAGAGTTGCCCGTGCATTGGCCTCAAAATCCCATAGGGTATGGTCCAGATCAAAGAAGAGGTGCCTGTACTTCATGCTGCAAAATTAATTGTGTGCGGTGGTATTGCCCTGAATGGCAACATTAATTCTAAAAAAAGGTATTACTTCGTGGATCAACAATCATTCTATGAACATCGTAATTACCGGTGCATCACGTGGATTGGGAAAAGCTATCGCTTCAACGTTTGGCGATGACAAACAGGGTCATACGCTCCTGCTCTGTTCCCAGAACAAGGAAAAACTACTGCTGACCGGAAAGGAATTACAGGGAAGATTCCCCCGTACTACTATTCTCACTCATGCCTGCGATCTATCGGTTAAGGAACAGGTTAAAAAATTTGCCGCATGGGCCCTGGAGAAGGATCGCAAAATTGATATGCTGGTAAATAATGCGGGTACTTTCATTCCTGGAAATGTACATGATGAAGCAGAAGGTGTAATGGAGAAGCAGATGGATATCAATTTCTATAGTGCCTATCATTTAACGCGATTGCTAGTACCTTCCATGATGAAACAGAAAAGCGGCCACATCTTCAATATCTGTTCAATTGCCTCATTACAGGCCTACCCAAATGGGGGCGCTTACAGTATCAGCAAATTTGCCCTTGCCGGGTTTTCCAAAAACCTGCGGCATGAAATGAAATCTTATGGTATCAAGGTAACGGCGGTTTATGCAGGAGCCACCTATACAGACTCATGGAAAAGCAGCGGAGTAGACCCCAAAAGGATCATGCAGGCAGATGATATCGCCAAACTGGTCTATGCTGCCTCCCAGCTATCTGCCCAGGCCTGCGTGGAAGATATAGTGGTAAGGCCACAACTCGGCGACCTCTAAACCTTTTAAACTCATTCCCCGCCTGTCATAACTTTGCACCGGGCCTTTGCCCGTTGAGTTATATTTTTATCTCCCCGGGATGAAAAAAACAGTTCTCATATCATTACTACTGATCCTGACCCTTGTTGCAAGCTCTCAGATTGTATTCCAGGCTGAATACAGACAGGGTCCGGTTGTAGTTGGCGAACCCTTCCGCATACAATACCTGCTGGAAGACCGCAGCGATATTGAATTCTTTCCCCCTGATTTTAACGGTTTCAGAATTGTCAGTCAGCCTGAAATTCGTACTGCAGTTACTTATGGCACAGGTGATCCAAAGAATCTCAGGAATATCATTTACACTTTAGAAGCGCTGAAACCGGGAAAATATACCATACCCGGAGCAGGAGCCAGAACTTCCAATCAATTTGTGAAGGTTGACGATGTATTGGTGGAAGTGATCAGCAAGGAGGAAGCAGCCAGAAGAAATATACAGGCCCGGCTGCGTGAATCTAATAACGCAGCCTATTATCTCGCCCCAGATGAGAATCCTGAAAAAAAGATCAGGGACAATCTTTTCCTTAAAGTACAGGTTGATAAGAAAAGCGTCTTTGTTGGAGAACCTGTTACTGCCACCTTCAAATTGTATTCAAGACTGGTATCCCGTTCCGATATTGTAAAGAATCCAGGATTTTATGGCTTCACTGTGCAGGATATGGTTGGTTTGGACGACAGGCAATCAGCCATTGAAACTATTAACGGAAACAAATTTGATGTACATACAGTACGTAAAGTGCAATTGTACCCATTGCGGGAAGGGCAATACACTATTGATCCGATGGAAGTAGTGACTAAGGTTGATTTTTCACGAAGTATTGTAAATAAAAAGATAGAGCAGGATATAAAGGAAGGGATGTTTGGAGGAGAACCTGCGCCTCCGCCAAAAGGCGTAGAAACCTTTGAATCCAGCATGCGTTCCCCCTCCATTCCTATTACAGTAAAACCTGCACCTGCAAAAAACAGGCCTTCTGATTTCACCGGCGCTACTGGTAATTTTTCAATTTCATCTGCATTCAATAAAGGTGAACTGGGAAAGAATGAACAGGGTGAGTTGATTGTTACTGTTTCCGGCAAAGGGAATTTTACCCAATTGGGCTCACCTGTCATTAAATGGCCAGAAGGACTTGAGGTTTTTGATGCCCGGATAAAGGATGAGTTGGACCATACTATTTCTCCCATGAAGGGGAAGCGGACCTTTCATATACCTTTCCTGTCTACCAAACCCGGGACCTATACCATTCCTTCCATACGTTTTTCCTTTTTTGATCCAGACAGTAACGGATTTAAAACCGTAGTTACCCGGCCGGTCCTTGTTAAAATAGCTACAAGGGAAAAACCAGTAGATAAGGCTGTAGAGAAAGCGAATCTATTATCGAGCCATGATTATACAGGAACAATTCTTGCAATCCTGCTTTTGGTAATGGTAGCCGTGGGTGCTGTAATATTATGGAGAAGAAAATTACAGGAGGCCAGAGTAGAAAAGCTGAAACTTAACAGGGCGCCATTGCCTCCAACAGTTGGTGAAATACTTAAACCAGCTCTTGAAAATTTGAATTCCAGTAATAAAGAATTCTATACTGTATTTCGTCAATGTATCTGGAATTTCTTCAGCCGGTATTTAGAGCTGAAAGGAAGTGGCATGAGCCGATATAGTTTGATAATAACGATGGATCAGAAAGGAGTGGAGCCTTCCGCGCAACAAACCATTTTAACCATTCTGGAAGACTGTGAAACCGGACTTTTTGCTGATGTGGAAATGCCGGTTGATAAGAAGGTATTACTTGAAAGCGCCACGGAGGTACTTGAGGGTATTCTAAAAACAGTAACTGCCAATCAGTTCTAGTTACTCTGAATATTTATATCCTACACCTCTTACTGAATGAAAGTATTTGGGATTGCGACTGTCTTCTTCAAAATATTTGCGGAAATTAAGTATGAAGTTGTCGATAGTTCTTGTAGTGGGATATACATTATAACCCCAAACAGATTGTAATATTTTTTCTCTCGGCACAACTTCATTTTTGTTTTCGATCAGCAGCTTCAGCAACATGGTTTCCTTTTTGCTCAACTGGATCTTGCCGTTGGACCGGGTAGTTGCTTCCTGTGCTTTGAAATCGATAATATTATTGCCAAATGTGTAGCTATTACCAACGGTTGATTTATCCTGCAGTTTTTTATTCTTGTCGATGAGCTTGTGTACGCGCAAAAGCAATTCTTCCAGGTTAAAGGGTTTGGTGAGATAATCATCAGCCCCTTTCTTTAAACCTAGTACCCTGTCTGCACTGCTATTTTTTGCGCTTAATATCAGGATCGGAACTTCATTATTGCTTATCCGGATATTTTCTGCAACGCTGATCCCATCAATCTCGGGAAGCATTACATCAAGGATGATCAGGTCGAAATATTCTTTCTCGATGGTCTTTTGGGCGGCAGCGCCATCAAATGCAGAAGTCACGTCATAGCCTTCCAGTTCCAGGTTCAGCTTCAATGCTTCATGGAGATTCTCTTCGTCCTCAACAAGTAATATTGATGTCTTTTTCGTTTCGCTCATATGATCCTGGTTATGAATAGAACCGAACCACAAATGTACTTCCGGAAGGAATATTGTTTGTCACCAGAATGTCGGCATTGTGATCGGCCGCTATCTTGCTGCAAAGATACAACCCGAGACCGGTACCCTGGGTTTTGCGGGTAGCTTCATTACCAATGCGATAAAACTTTTGAAATATCTTTTTCTTTTCCTCGTCTGGAATTCCGGGGCCTTCATCTGAGATGAACAGCTTTACCATATCATTATCCATTTTTAGGGATGCCTTTATGGGGCACTCCCTTGGTGAATACTTGATGGCGTTTTCTACCAGATTATTGATCAGCATCTGTAAAAGGAGCGCATCCCCCTTTATTTCAGTATCGGGTTCAATTTCAGTGACAAAATTGCGATCGGGAAACCTTGACCGGAAGTCGTTTTTGCTTTCGTCCAGCAGGGTTGAGATGTCCAGTTCTTCTCTGGAAATGGCATAACCACCTCCTTCCAGCTGAGAGGAAATAAGAATATTATTGGTAAGGAAATTCAACCTTGCTGTTTCCTCCAGCGTGGTATATATCAGTCTTTTTTGCTTCTGGGGATCCAGGGAATATTTCTGAAGAGTTTCCAGGTTCAACTTTACAACAGAGATAGGTGTCTTTAATTCATGTGTAACAGCCATCATAAAATTCTGTTGTTGCTGTTGAACATTGAACTGTCGTTGTACTGACCGGTAAACAAAGAGAGCGCCAAGGGCCAGCAGTCCAAGAAATACGGTTCCTTCACTCACGTATTTGGTACGATTCCTTCTGAACACCTTTTCAATTTCCCGGTACTCAGTTGCATATAAACCAGGTGAAATGGTGCTATCAACGGTAGCAGTTAGCTGGAGGACCTTGTAATCCTTCATCTGGTCGTTCTGCCTTTCCAGGGAAATAAACCACCATACCAGTGCCGCTACTATATAAGTCAGCAGCATCCAGTAAATAAATGTTGCACGGGCCAGCTTTTTTCTGGTTGAGTCAGCCATGACGCTACCTATTTTTCTTTTTCAAGCCTGAGACCCACATTCAATACTTCCTGGAGGGGGTCTTCCCGCATTATTTGTTCAATGGTAAAGTTATAAGTGCCTGCTTTTAAGGGTTGCCTTGCAGCCAAAGTGCTGCGGTGTTCGTATACATCATCCATTCCAGTGCCCAGCCACCCTTTTTCGTTGGTGGCAAGTAATACATCCTGCTGGATCTTGATGGTAGAATCCATACCGGGGCCCTTCACGTAAAGGTTAATGAAGATATTATTGAAATTGTATTTCTCAGTATGCCGGAAAACCAGAAATACATTATAGGTAGTGGTGGTATCAGTAATATTAAATTCAAAAGAAGGCCTGTAAGACGATTTCCATTCGTGGCCGGGAATGGCTACGCTTTTTTCAAAAATATCAATAGTGGTACAGGAAAACAATATTGAAACCAGAAGGATTAAATAAGAAATATAAACCAGCTTTTTCAATGAGGATTTTTTTTTGCAAATGTAATTACTATCCCGATAGTCCCGATAGCTAGCTATCGGGATGGGGGTTACAGGACATTCAGGACCTGTTCCTTTGCCTTTTCCAACTCATCTTTCATCAATACCACACATTTCTGAATGGTAGAATCATAGGCTTTTGACCCGGTTGTATTGATCTCGCGACCTATCTCCTGGAGGATAAAGGACAACTTTTTCCCCTTGGAATCATCCGCATCGGTAAGCAAAGTTTTAAAGTAATCACAATGATTTTTCAGTCGCACCTGTTCTTCACTGATATCTATTTTTTCTATATAATAGATTAGTTCCTGTTCCAGGCGATTACCGTCATAATTTTCCTTACCAACATTTTCTTCCAGAAGCTTTGTAATCCCTTCTCTGATCTTCACCTGTCTCAGAGGTTCCAGTTTTATTACCTCCTGCTGCTGGTGCAGGATATTATTGATACGAAAAAGCAGGTCTTCTTCCAGTGACCTGCCCTCATTAAGCCGGTGTTCATTCAGATTATCGATGGCTTTAGCTATTACCTGTTGCAATTTGCGCCATTCTGAATCATTCAGGGTCTCACTGCTGGGTGTAATAACCTCAGGCAGCTTCACCAGGGTGCTAAGGATATGGGAAGCATCGAGATTTAACGCAGCTGACAACTCGGCCAGGGGCTTATAGTAGGCCTTGGCAAGATCAGTATTGATGGTAATGGGCTTTGCTGTACCTGTTTCTTTAAGGCTGATGGTACAATCAATGCTGCCGCGCCCCAATTTTTCTGAAACCAGTCGCCTGATATCAAATTCAAAAGGCCTCAACAGGGCTGGAAGCTTCAATTGAAGTTCGAACTGTTTGCCATTAAGTGATTTTACATCAACCAGGAACGTCTTATCTCCAACATTGTCTTCGGCTCTTCCAAAACCGGTCATGGATTTGAGCATGAAAGGGTTATTTGATTTGTATAAAGGTATTTTAAATCGGTTTATTCTACTGTACTTTATTTGGAGCCATTAGCTGTTAGCCTTTAGCTATTAGTTATAAGTGGTTGGCAACCGATCATTCTTCGTTTAGTTTATTTTCCAGATTTTAATATCTAATTGCTAAAGGCTAGCAGCTTCTCTTCTATTAATCTTAAAATAAACTGATCAGGGAATGGATTCAGGCTGTTGCCTTTCGATGGAATAGGTTTTATTAAACTAAAAATCCCCTCGAAACATCGAAGGGATCAATATAAAGATGGGTTAGTAAGTACAGGGAAACGAATTTCCCATCACAATATTAAATATATTTTTTACTATCCAAAAAAATTTTTAAAAGAATTTTATTAACATTTTATGAGATGTTGTGGATAAGGCAACCACGTTTTTCAATGTCTGGAAATAAAATTCAACTTCATTATGCTCAATTGAAGTATATATCAACGTAATCCAACTGTTTTCTTCTTCCTTTGGAAACCTTGCCCAGCAATGGTTTCAAAGGATTCAATTTTTCCATTCAATAATAACGTTAAAGAAATTTCTTTTCAATGAATGGCGATAATAATAGAATTGATGCTAAAAAAATCAAAGAATATCAAGTAAAAAATACTTTTAGCGAATATTCCCAAAAATTGGCTGAAGGTGTAAAATACGGCGAAATTACCCGATCGGGCCATTGCTATTACCTTTGCGCAAAGAATAAAATATGCGTTTTGACCAACCAGTTCCTCTTACCCAGATAGCTAAACTTATCAATGCCGAGCTCATTGGCAATACAGCTGCATCTGCATCGGGCATCAATGAGATCCATAAGGTTGAGGAAGGGGATCTTGTATTTGTAGATCATCCAAAATACTATGATACCTGTATTAATTCTGCTGCCAGCTTTATTATCATAAATAAAAGAACAGACTTTCCTGAAGGAAAGGCTTTATTGATCACTGAAGAACCATTTGAAGCGTATCAGACTATAGTCAATCATTTCAGGCCCTTTGCTCCTTCCATGAAAATGATCAGTGATTCTGCTACCGTTGGGAAGTATTCAACCATCATGCCAGGCGCTTATATTGGCAATCATGTGCAGATTGGAAAAAACTGTACAATATTTCCCAACGTTACCATATTAGATCACTGCATTATAGGAGATGATGTAATTATCCAGGCAGGTACCGTTATAGGTAGTGATGCATTCTATTACAATAAGAAGACTAATCGGCCAATTCACTACAGGAAAATGCTTAGCTGTGGCCGAGTGGTGATTGAAAATGGCGTAGAGATAGGTGCAAGTTGCACTATTGATCGCGGTGTAAGTGCAGATACATTAATTGGGGAAGGAACCAAGATAGATAACCTGGTTCATATCGGTCATGATACAGTTATTGGCAAAAATTGCCTGTTTGCCGGACAGGTAGGTATTGCAGGAGCAACCACCATTGAGGATAATGTTATTCTTTGGGGACAGGTAGGTGTAAGCAAAACCCTTACAATTGGCAAGGGAGCCATCGTTAATGCGCAAAGTGGGGTAAAAGATTCACTGGAAGGGGGCAAGGCCTATTTTGGATCACCTGTAGAAGAAGTACGCCAGAAGGTGAAAGAATTGGTATGGATCAAACGGATCCCGGAGCTATGGGAAAAGGTAATGGGAAAAAAGTAGATCCGATCTACGGCACATAATCATACGGTAACTGATCTCCCAGGTTCTTCCAACTCATATAACCCTGGTTGATCCAGTCTTTCTGATCAAAATAATATCCGCTTTGCATTATGCCGATAGGATTGAGAATTTCAATATAGGACACCTGCACTCCTACATTCATCGGTAGTTTAAATTTCCTTAGGTAATCATCCTCAGGTACAGCTTTTAAGTAGGTGACACTGATCTTTCGTGGAAAATAGAGTTGAATATAGTCCAGGGTATCATTTGTGCTGTAATAGTCTCCAGCCAATGGCTTTGCCATCTGGTGAAATTGAGTATTATCATCTTCACCCAGAATGCTCACTGTAAATCCATCTTTTGTCAACGTGCTATCAAACACCGAACGCATAAAGTGCATCCTGGAACCGAGATAGGCCTTTTTCCTGCTTGTTTTCCATGCCAGTTGCTGCGGAGCGCTAGCAGGTTTTTCACTAAAGAAGCAGGTACCACGGTATGAACTAATATCGTTCTTGTAATAGTATACGAAAGAATCAAGCTGATAACGCAGATCATACCCGAGAGCATCATTACTGATCTGCAGGGGCTCAGTGGCTAAAACTTTCAGCTTATCGCTGCGGCGATAGTAATAGAAATGGACAACATCCTTATTTACAATGGAACATTTTTTAGCGATACTGGATGATCCGATAAAATTGCTGATAAAGAAATCGCCATATTTTTCCCAGCCATCCTGTACTTCATTGCTGCTTTGAATAATTACCTCACCCATTGTCTTGTCTTCCTTCAGCATCGCAATCTCTATCTGCTGATTTTTGTTTTCAGTAACCTGAAGGGTCTGGACAGCATAGCCGGTATAGCTGAAGATCAATTCAAATCCAGTGGATTTAAGTGTTAGTGAGAATTCTCCGCTTGCATTGGTAACGGTTCCCTGGGTAGTATTCTGAGCAAAAACACTGGCGCCTGCCAAAGGTTCCCGGGAAACAGAGTCAACAACTTTGCCGGAGATAGTAATCTGGGCCATTGCCGGAACGGAGAGGCCTAATATAATGAAGGTTAGAAAAATAAATATTGGCTTCATAGAATAGTGTATCTGTTACAAACGTAAAGATACATTTCATGTTGCTTTAAGTTGCAATTTCTGTGCCCCGGAGAGCGCAGCAAGGTATTTTTCACAGGCCTTTTGAATACTTTCCTGCAGGGGAGTAAATGAAAAACCCTCCAGGGCGGCTAGTAATTTAGCGTTCTCAAAGTAAGTTTTACTATGGGCCACCCTGGCGCTTTCTTTGGTTAAAAGTGGTCTGTGACCATTTAACATAGATTTTAGTTTTTCTATTCTCCAGGCTATGGCAATCAGGGTGGGAGTTGTCTCCTTATAGGGCTTCTTCTTCTGGAAATTGACGGCTATTGTTTCCAGCAATTTTTTGAAATGCCAGTTATCGCCATTCACGATATAGCGTTTATCACTGATATTACTTTCCATTAGTAATACTGTTGCCTTTGCTACATCTTCAACGTCCACAAATCCATTAATACCCGGACTATACCATTTGAATTCATTATAAACACTCCGGAATATGGCACAACTGCTACTGTTCCAGTCTCCATATCCCAATATTGTGCTTGGGTTTAAAATAATGGTATTTAAGCCTTCGCCACTACCACGCCATACTTCCAGCTCTGCCCTGTATTTGCTCTTTGCATAATGGGTATTGACCTTATTGTCCTCCCATTTCCGGTCTTCATTTACACTTCCACCATGAGCTGTTCTACCCAGTGCTGCTACTGAACTGATATAAACAAGTCTCTTTACATTTTTCTCGATGGCCATATTCACAACATTGGCGGTTCCCTCCACATTGACCTGGTACATTTTCTTCCGGTCTGCTTTTAAGAAAGAAACAACTGCTGCTGCATGAATTACCTGGTCAACACCTTCCATGGCCTCCTCAAGTGAGAATACATCCAGTATATCACCCGTTACCCATTCAACTTTTTCTAATATTTCCTTTGGGATGTAAAATGGTAAAACAGCCTTTTCGCGCCTGATGGCACGCACCCTGTATCCTTTTTCCACCAGGAACTTAATTATATATGAGCCGAGAAAACCTGTTCCTCCTGTAACGAGAACCATATCTTTTATTTACCATCAATATTCATAATAGCCTTTACCTGATTTCTTTCCCAATTCACCATTTTCCACCTTTTGATGCTGGATTGGAGAAGGTCGTAATCTTTCCGGCTTTCCTAATTGTTCATAAACAGAATTACTGACCGCATAGTTTACATCATTGCCAATGAGGTCCATCAATTTGAATGGGCCCATTTTGAATCCGCTGGCTTCAAGTAAACGGTCTGCCTGGGAAAAAGATACCACCCCTTCTTCTGCCAGTCTCAATGATTCAATATAATAAGGCCTTGCCACTCTGTTCACAATGAATCCAGGCGAATCCTTACAAATTACCGGCGTTTTTCCTAATAGTTTAGCTAGCTCACAGGTTGTTTGTACCGTAATATCATTGGTCTGTTTTCCCTTTACTACTTCTACCAACTTCATTAGAGGAGCAGGATTGAAAAAGTGCATGCCTATCACCCGTTCAGGGTTTTTTACCGGTCCGGCAATGGCTGACACAGATAAGGAAGAAGTATTGGTAGCGAAAATGCACTCACTGTGGTTGAGTTCTGCCAGCTGATTGAAAACTGCTGATTTGATCTCCTGCTTTTCAACAATAGCCTCTATAAAGAAATCAGCAAGACAGGTTTGCAGATCACTGGTAAACTGTATGTTCCCTTCGGTCTTTTCCTTTTCTGAGGTTGTGATCTTTCCCTTCTCTACCAGCTTATTCAAATCTGCACTTATACGGTTGCGTGCACCTTCCAGAACGGCAGAATTCAATTCATATAATAGGGTATAAATTCCAGCCTGTGCAGCTACCTGGGCAATTCCACTGCCCATTGTACCGGCACCACAAACGCATATGCTGTTAATTGTCATTGTTGGGTTGCAAAGATAAGAGTATCTTAAAGCAAAATTTGCTTATGACCGAGCCACAATCTACCACTCCACAATCACCTGTAACCCCTGCCCCTTCTGCGGGTATGTTTGGGACTAAAGTTCCTTCTTCAGTAACATTTGCCGTAGGAATTCTTCTCTTCTTTTTACCATTCATTGAAATAAAATGTAGTTCAATGACCATTCAATCCGTGAGTGGAATTCAATTGGCAACTGGTTTTCAGGTAAAGCCAGCAAACAACAATTCTCTATTATCTGGGATGGAATCAGGAAATGAAATGAAAATGGAAAATTCCAGTAACAAAGAAGGTGCAAATATCTATGCATTACTCGCCCTCGTTTTTGGTGTTTTGGGGTTTATTTTATCGATGATGAATCTTAAGGCCGGAGGTATTGGCGGCCTCATTATGGGACTACTTTCATCTGTTGCATTAATAGGGTTAATGATAGATGTGGGCAACCAGGTTAAATTAAAAGCGCCTAAGGGAGATCCGTCAATGGATATAAGTATCGGTCTGACCTCCTGGTTTTATATCGCTTTAATTGTTTTCCTGGCTGCTGCTTTTTTCAGCTATAAACGATTAAAGGCAAACCAATCCTGATCGCGCCGGATGGTTCGGGCCTACACGGCACTCGTAAACTGTTTCAGAAAGCGCAGGTCATTTTCGCTGAAAAGACGGATATCATTGATATCATATTTCAATAATGCAGGTCGCTCTATGCCCATTCCAAATGCATAGCCCGAATATTTGTTGGGGTCAATATGGCAATTCTGTAAAACATTGGGATGGATCATTCCGCAGCCCAGTATCTCCACCCAGCCTGTTTTCTTACATATATTACATCCAACTCCTCCGCATATAAAGCAGCTGATATCCATTTCAGCACTGGGTTCTGTAAATGGGAAATAGGATGGCCGGAAACGCACCTTTACATCCTTGCCGTACATTTCTTTCACAAAGAAATAGAGGGTTTGCTTCAGGTCGGCAAAGGATACATTCTCATCTATATAAATCCCTTCGATCTGGTGAAAGAAACAATGGCTTCTTGCACTTATAGTTTCATTGCGATATACTCGGCCAGGGCAGATAACACGTATTGGCAATTTGCCTTTCTCCATTTCCCGTATCTGTGTATTGCTGGTATGCGTGCGCAATAACCAGTCGGGGTTTTGATGCACATAAAAGGTATCCTGCATATCACGTGCCGGGTGATGGGGTGGCAGGTTCAGTGCAGTGAAATTGTGCCAGTCATCTTCGATCTCCGGCCCTTCAGCAACAGAGAATCCCAGGCGATGGAAAATGGAGATCACCCTGTTCTTCATTAAAGTGATTGGGTGGCGGCTACCCAGTGGCATTGGATCACCTGGAAGCGTGAGATCGATACCGGAAGATGATTGTTGCTCACTACCGGCACCTGTCTTCAATTCAACATATTTGTTCTCAACGAATAATTTGAATTCATTCAATACCTGGCCAAATTCTTTTTTTCTATCATTGGGTACATTCTTCATTTCACCCATGATATTCTTTACTATTCCCTTTGTACCCAGGTATTTAATGCGGAATTCTTCCACAGATTTGGCGTCTGTGGCACTAACTGCACCTGCTTCTTTCTTTATGTCTTCAATCTGCTGAACCAATTGTTCCATAGTCTGCAAAGATAGGCTGGCAGGACGATTTAGAGGACTCCCATGCCGCTTAAAATGTGAACCTGACGCTGAAATTGACCACCCTGCCGTCAATAGGAGCCCATAACTGATGAAAGACGGGATTGGCAAAGGGGGGATCTACAATAGTTTCCTTTTTGGTTTGCCGATAGTCCAGCAGGTTCTCACAATTCAGCACAAAGGCAACGTGTTTGATATCATAGCGTGCCATGGCTGCCATGAATAAATAACCAGGAGTGTGTCTTCCATCATCAAGGAACTGGTTGCCTGTATAGGCAGCTTCAATGCCTGCTCGAAAGTTGTGCGCGAATTCATAGCCGACCACCGTGGCAAATTTATTCTTTGCGATCAGGCTAAGAGGCTTATCATCGTAGAGCTTCCTGGCAGAAGTATAGATATAGCCCAAATAGATCTCTAATGCATCATGAAGCACCTGTATATAAGTTTCAAACCCTTTCGTAACTATTGGGTCTGAAGCATTGAAAAAATGAATGTCATTATTTTGAAATACCTGGCTGATCAGTGGGTGATTGATCCGATTAATA
>CAMLGP010000015.1 GCA_946479535.1 uncultured Bacteroidota bacterium | reverse complement strand
TTGCCTGGCTATCGCTACTCATCATGCTGAACACTCCCATATCATGCAGGATATCTTCTGCAGCAATGGTCTCAGGCCTTATTCTTGAATCAGCAAAGGATACATCTTCTGGAACTGATTTATCAAGATGATGACATACCATTAGCATATCCAGATGCTCATCAATTGTATTTACAGTAAATGGTCTTGTGGGATTGGTGGAAGAAGGCAATACGTTTAGGTACATGGCCGCTTTGATAATATCGGGCGCATGACCTCCACCAGCACCTTCCGTGTGATAAGTATGGATCACTCTTTTTCCGATCGCTTTCATTGTGCTTTCCAAAAAGCCTCCTTCGTTCAATGTATCGGTGTGAATGGCTACCTGAACATCATGTTTGTCTGCCATTTTCAGTGATGCATCAATTACAGCGGTAGTGCTTCCCCAATCCTCATGAATTTTAAGTCCCAGTGCTCCGGCTTCGATCTGTTCTTCCAAAGGTTCAGTAGCTGCACAATTTCCTTTTCCCAAAAATCCCAGGTTCATGGGGAATGCCTCTGCTGATTCCAGCATTTTCCGAATATTCCAGGCACCTGGCGTTACAGTTGTGGCATTGGTTCCATCAGCCGGGCCTGTTCCGCCTCCAATCATGGTGGTGATTCCGCTGAACAGTGCATGATCAATCTGTTGCGGGCAGATGAAATGGATATGGCTATCAATACCGCCTGCTGTTGCAATCAATCCAGCCCCACCATGAACTTCTGTTGATGCACCGATGACCATATTGGGTGAAACTCCATCCATTGTATCAGGATTACCCGCTTTTCCTATTCCCACGATCTTTCCATCTTTTATTCCAATGTCTCCTTTTACAATTCCCCAATGGTCAATGATCATTACACTGGTAATCACAAAATCCAGCACTCCTTCTTCCCGGGTAGCCCTGCCGGATTGTGCCATTCCATCCCGAATGGTTTTTCCTCCACCGAATTTGGCTTCATCCCCGTAAACAGCATGGTCCTTTTCTATTTCAATAAACAGTTCCGTATCACCCAGGCGCACTTTATCGCCAGTAGTTGGGCCATACATATTGGCATATTTGATCCGGTTTATGTGGAGGCTCATACTGTTTTGTTTTTAAAGTTTTTATTGTCAACTTCCTCCATCGCCTTCTTTTTACTTTTTGATTTGGTAGAACCATCTACAAGGTTGTTGAATCCGTATACCTTTTTAGCTCCGCCAAATTCAACCAGTTCTACCTGTTTCTCTTCCCCAGGTTCAAAACGTACTGCTGTTCCGGCCGGAATGTTTAAACGCATACCAAATGCCTTTTCACGATCAAATTCCATTTCCCTGTTCACTTCAAAAAAATGAAAATGGGATCCTATCTGTACTGGACGATCACCTGTATTAACTACTTTTACTTTTGCAGTTGCCCGTCCCTGGTTGGCGATAATATCGCCCTGTGCCAATATGTATTCTCCGGGAATCATTTTTATAATTTAAGTTAGTTGCGATTATTAGCGTATGGGATCATGCACTGTTACCAGCTTTGTTCCATCAGGGAATGTGGCTTCAATCTGCACATCGTGGATCATTTCTGCAACTCCTTCCATTACATCATTCCCTGTTAAGATAGTGGCGCCGTATTGCATCAGTTCTGCTACTGTTTTTCCATCACGAGCTGCTTCCATCAGTCTGGAACTAATGAGTGCAATGGCTTCCGGGTAATTGAGTTTGAGACCTCGCGCCTTTCGTTTTTCAGCCAATTCGCCGGCCAGGAATAACAATAGTTTTTCCGTTTCTCTTGGAGATAAGTGCATAAAATGATTGATAGATTGTCAGACAGGCAAGTAACCGAAAGAAATAAGTACAGTTAAGTTAAGGACTGTTGAATTATTTAAAAAGAAAATATTGCCGGCTGTCTCAATTGTTGGAAACTTTCCAGTTGACACCCCGTTGGGCAAGGTATTCAAGAACAAAATCAAAGCAGTTTTTATCCTTTCCAACCCGTTCAGGAGGAAATACACCTTTTTCACGGAACATATTTTTCAGGACAAGATTAACCGCGGCCGTACACGTATAACCAGTAGTTCGCGCCATGGAGGATAGCTTGCTGACTTTATCATACCGGTCCAGCAGATCATATTTAACAATTTCCGGCTTTCCATTTTTCAGGCCCCTTATGATCACCTTCATAACAGTGAATTCTTCTTCTTCCGGACCCAGTTTCCATTCATTTACCAAAAGACGGGAAGTAAATTCAAGAGGTGTTATATCAGTATCATTAATGCGTAGTGGATCAGTATTGAAAAAGCCTGCCTGTTTCAATGCAATGATTAAGTTGATATGCCCCGGGTAACGTAAAGTTTTTTCTTTCATGTCCGGGATATGGGCCATGGTTTCAGTCAATGAACGTAATCCATCTGTATTAAATGCTTCCAGCTCTCCCACTTCGGGAAAATGGATAATTTCCAGATCACTCATTGCCTCTTTTGTGACAATTGTTCCATTTTCTACCATTCTTGCCGGTCGAATATATTCCTGGATCACATCCACAGGAGAAAAGGGAGCCTTATACTGAAAGGGCGGTTTTCTTTCTTTCGGCAGCCCTCCTACATAACATTCAAATGAGGAGATATTCATTTCGTCATTATAACGACCAATGATGAAATTGCTCATACCGGGTGCAACTCCACAATCGGTTATAACCGTTACGTTCCTGTCCCTGGCAAGTTTATCCAGCTGCAATACATTCTCAGGAAAAAAGGAAATGTCTACCACATTCTTCCCTGTATTGATCACTGCTTCCAGGGTATGAAATCCCATGAATCCGGGTACTGCAGTTACAACAAGGTCAAAAGGAGCTAATAGCTCTTTGTACAGGCTATAATTGGAAAGATCGGCAGCAGCTGTTTCTATTGCAGCATTACGATCCTTTAGCACCAGGAGATTTTCTTTGTTCAGATCGAATGCAGATACCTTATACTCCTGAGCCAGATCCAGGGCTATTGCGCGACCCACCATACCTGCTCCCAATACTGCAATCGTCATATTCTACAATTTATTAGTTCTTTTTTCCTCTTCTTCCCTGTAATATTTTATAGAATGAACGGCTCCGGATCTCCTCAATGGTAAGTCCGGTAGCCACTGCTTCCTCTTCAGTAATCGCTCCGCAATTCATTGCTTTTAAAAAAAAATTCAGCAATCCCTGACCTGTAGCAGCATCATCAAAAATATCGCCAGTCAGGGTAGAAATGGCTGCTCTTTCTACAAATGTTTTTAATCGGAACACTGCATCATCATAACTGCTGAGGAAGAAATTATAAGTGGCAGCATAGCGCATAGGTAACTGAGCCGGATTGAGGTCCCATCCCTGATAAAATCCATTGATCAGGGAATGCATGGTATGATTATATCCGATTCGCCAGGCATTATGAACCGATTGCCTGTTCTCCTCCAGCTGTTCCTCCGTGAGATCATCCCCACGATGTGGAGCAACCGGCATTACATTAGTAGCACCATCTGAAAGAAAAATGCCTGTACCTCCTAATGCCACTTTAGTCATGTGGTGGGCAAAATCGCATACCTGGTGATCCATTGTCTGGTATTTGGCGGTTATGCCGCAGCTTGCCGTATAATCATACGTCCCAAAATGTGCAGCTATACAGCGACCTTCGCTGCTCCTGATTATTTTAAGTAAAGGATTACGACCTTCATCATCCATGATTATCTGTGTAGCCTCCACCATGGTCTCCATTTTCAATGTTCCTGGCGCCAGCTTATTTTTCTTCTCAATCAATTCAAATAATCTTACCAATGTGGTTACCTGTTCTGGTATTGTAACCTTGGGCAACATCACCACGAAATTATCAGGAAGCTTACCCTTTGTTTTCTCCAGCAAGCTGGTCAGAAATATATCCAGGGTTCTTACCCCACGATTCTTCAGGTCTTCTGTAAATGGTTTTATGCGGATACCGATAAAGGGAGAGATGGTTTTATTTTGCATACCTGTTGCCAGTTCATTGGCAGCATTTAAAACTGTTTCATCTTCTTCTGCATCCGGACGATTACCGAATCCATCTTCAAAATCAATCCGGAAATCCTCAACCGGCTCCGTCTTGAGCTTCTGAATGATCTTGTTGTAAACTGCATAAGATAACCAGCCCGGCTCTTTTTTGCGTTTTCCCTCATCGCCTTTTTCCAGTTTCTTCAGTAACTTCTCCGCCTTCTTTGCTGAATCTGGCAGATCTTCATGGCCTTCAAGCTTAAGCACCTTACCCAATGTGATAAAATCAGGTGCATAGGTTTGCAGGTTCTTAAGCGCAATTTCTCCAATGCGGATGCAGGTATCTGATTTAAACAGGTTTGCTCCACCATAAACTGTATGAACAGCCTGTCTGTCCGGTTTATCACCCGGGTAGGTTTGCTGAAATTTCAGATTGGCGATCTTTAATTTGCCAAGAAGGGCTTCTTTATCATTTTCTTCAATAGAGAGATGCATAATACTGATGGATTTTTAAACTCAAAAAGAAAAATTCACCGTTAATCAGGAACCCCGGTAGGTTGAGTAACCAAATGGGTTAAGCAATAATGGAATATGATAATGCTCCTTTGTTGTAATATCAAAAACGATCTCTACAAATGGGTAAAAACTTGCAATTTGATCTTTATCAAAATAAGCCTTCGTATCAAACTTCATTTTATAAGTCCCGGTTTCCAGAATCAAGTCTTTGGATAATAGATCCGGGATGCGTCCATCTGCGTTGGTAACCCCTTTGGCCAATTCTGACCAGTTATTATTTTTTTGCTGGTATAATATGATAGATACTCCCGTAGCAGGCTTTCCTTTGGTAGTATCAAGAATATGTGTGGTTAACTGGCTCATGGTTATTCATCCAATAATTTTTCCAGGCGAAGCCTGGTAATTTTATTCTGTTCATCAGCCGCGATCCCTATCTCCTTTTGGGGATCATTTGGTAAACGGGATTGTAAAATATCCAACATTTCAGCCGCTGATTTTCCTGTTGCACAAACAATAAAGATATACCCAAATTTCTCTTCGTATTCTTTATTCCCTTTTGCCAGTTCCCTGATCGTTTCTTCAGAAGCAGTACCCGTTCCACTTTGCTCTCCCATTGCCCAATTGGCGGTTGAAGCAAATTTCTTCTTTAATGAATCGATATCTCCAATCTTTGGGTGATGGGAAAAGGCTTCTTTCCAGTCTTCAGGTGAACATTTATACCATTGTTCTTCCGCATCATTCAGTAATTCAACAAGGTCTTCTACCGGGAAGAAGCTCATTACCTTTTCCACCCAGGCAGAGGACCCGCAACATTTCAGCAACTCCTGCCTGAGTTGAGGTTTGGAAAGCATATTTAGCGCATGCAATGTCATATTCATGCTTTTCTTCCCCAGAGTCTCATTCTGCTCACTCCACCATCCGGAATTATTGTAAGTCGCGCATGAGTAAATGGACCTTTACTGGCAATTTCTTTTTCGAAATAATGTTCATTATCGGCACTGAGCTTTGATTGAGGAAGAATGGTTGTCCATTTCACTGCATCTGTGTTCAATTTGCCTTCTTCTTCCGTTGACATCACAGCTCCTTCGATGATACAGCTATCGGGATAATTGCCTTTAAAATGACAGGTATCCACCAATATCTTTTCAATTATGCCTTTATGTGCCAGCCTAACAATTACCCAATCCCTGTTATTGGGGGTGCGATTACGTTTTGTTTCCCACCCGTCGCCCATATTGATCCCCCTTCCGGGCATAATGAGATTATCCATGTGCGAGAAGAACATATCATTGCAGAGTACGGTTTTCGCTCCGTTGACTGCAGCTGCCAGATCAACCTGTTCTTTTTCATTAACTGCATTCCAGTCTTTAAAGACTTCTCCATACACTTTCAGACGGGCTACGCCTCCATCAGGATATATATTTAACCGAAGATGGGAGTATATATTTTGATCTGTAATGGGATAAAAATTCTGCGATCCGGGATCCAGCGGTGATTTAGGAAGTATTTCTTTCCACTGGATTTTTGAGGGGTCAATGGTTTGGCCAGCAGGTATATTGGCTGCCTCAACTGATGCATGTGGAGGGTGATTTCCCAGGAAATAATTAGTGTCAATATCTACACCGTGGATCACACCTGAAACTGCCAGCTGGATGATGCACCAATCGTGGCCAGGCCCGCGCTTACGTCTGGACTCCCAACCATCCATCCATTTACCGCGATCGGTATATTTATCGGCAATGAATATGCCTCTGCCGGGTTTTAGCAGATTCTCTTTTTCTGCAAAAAAATCATCTGAGCATAGTAATGCTTTTCCGCCCAAACGTTCTGCTGCAAGATCAGTCAGATTTGTAAATGATGTTTCTGATATTGTTTTTTCCATGAATTTTCTTCCTTAGGATATGTTACAGGCTATCGGCCTTAACTATTTTTCCTCTATTCAAATGTAAATACTTTCCCTGATCAAAAACCTTTTCTCCAGACAGCCAGGTCTGTTCAACCAGTCCGTGCAATTGTTGTCCTGAATAAGGAGTGATCTTATGCCTGTGCTGGATCAACTCTTCTGTTACAAAAAAAGTTTTGTCGGGGTCCCAAACCACAAAATCTGCGTCATAACCTTTAGCGATCTTGCCTTTTGCTTTCTGCAATCCCGGCAGTGCGGCCGGTTTGGCGGCTAACCAGTTTGCAATATCGGTTACACCTGCACCCTGTTTTTTGGCAGCAGTCCACAGAACTGGTAAAGCAAACTGAATGGAGGATATGCCGCCCCATGCCGTCATAAAATTGCCACTGTCAATTTCTTTCATATCAGGTGGAGCGGGAGAATGATCCGTGGCAACAAAATCAATGATCCCTTCCTTTAATGCCTGCCATAATCTTTCATTATTTGCTTTCTCACGAATTGGTGGTGCGCATTTAAATGTAGTCTGGCCTTTTCTGATCTCTTCTGCATGGAAGAAGAGGTAATGTTGACCGGTCTCTACTGTTAATGGCAATCCTTTCTCTTTGGCTTTTGAGATTTGGGGAATTGAATCAGCCGATGAAAGGTGAACTATATGGGTACGACAATCATATTCTTCACAAAGCTGAATCATTAAGGCAATAGCATCATCCTCCCATTTCTTTGGACGGGAAGAAAGATAATCCCTGTATGAATCAGGATGAAAAGTTGAACGATCAACTGGTATTGTCTCTAATTCACAATGAACAAGCAGAGGCAGATGATGTTTTGCAATGATCGGCATGGCCTTTCTCAGATCAGCTTCTGTAACATTAGGAAAGTCATCAATTCCGGAATGGGTAAGAAAGGCTTTGAATCCTAAAACCCCCTTTTCTATCAATGGCTCAATTTCATTTTCGTTTCCGGGAACAATACCGCCCCAAAATCCACAATTAACATGGCGCTTCCCTTCTGTTGCCATTAGCTTTGATTCAAACGCTTCAACGGTTGTGGTAACAGGAGAGGAATTAAGGGGCATATCTACCAGCGTGGTTATACCACCTGAAAGGGCAGCGCGGGTAACAGTATCAAATCCTTCCCAGTGTGTTCTGCCGGGTTCATTTATATGAACATGCGGGTCTATTACACCGGCCATGAGAATACTATTACCAAGATCGGTTACATCAAAATTGCCTGCAGGGAGTTCAGGAAGTATATTCTCAATTATACCGCCCCTGACCAATACCGCAGCTTTACGGATACCATCAGGAGTTATTACTCTTTCGCTGAGAATCGCCTTTTGCAGCATACTATTAATTAGGAGGAAAGGATACCGAAGGTACATAAAGGATATATGCCCTGTATTTTGTCAAAAAAACAAATTACATTGCTAAAGGCAATTCCCGGATCATAGGACAACCATAATGGCAATACTACTGCTTATACTATCCGTGATTATTCTCGTGATGTTAGTCATGATGACCTATCGTATCCATTCCATTTCCAAAAGAAATACTGATGAGGATGGCTACCATGAAAGAACCGGATTGATCCAGGGCTGGATATATGCGGCCATAGTATTTACCATCATTGTGATTATTGCGAGTATCTGGTTCATGGTAAGAGGTACTCCGTATGAAGGGCATCTCATGGAATGGCTGAATATAGTTGTGCGGGTAATGCATATCACTTTTGGAATTGCATGGATAGGCGCCTCTTTTTATTTTGTATGGCTGGAAAATGCACTCAACCGAACCGAGAATGTAAGAGATGAACTGGCGGGAAATCTCTGGGCCGTACACGGCGGTGGGTTTTATTACCTGGAAAAATTTAAAGTAGCGCCAAAGACCATTCCCAAAAATCTGCACTGGTTTAAATATGAAGCTTACTTCACCTGGATATCCGGTTTCGCCCTGTTATTCATAATATATTATTTTAATGCGCAGGCCATGCTGATCGATAGCAATGTAATGAAGCTAAGTTCAGCAGCTGCCATTGGAATTGGCATTAGTTCCTTTATAGTGGCCTGGCTGTTGTACGATTTGTTGTGTAAATCATTTCTTGTCAAAACCGGGTGGTTGTTTTCATTAATCGGTTTAATTCTTCTTGCAGGGTTTGCTTATTTCTATAGTCAGGTATTTAGCGGTAGGGGTTCTTTCATTCATTTTGGGGCCATGATCGGGAGTATCATGGTAGCGAATGTTTTCTTTGTGATCATTCCCTCTCAGAAAGCAATGGTGAATGCAGGTAAAAAGGGAGTACCGCCTGATCCGCAAAAAGGAAAGAAGGCATTGTTCCGCTCCCTGCATAACAATTATTTTACATTGCCGGTTCTCTTTGTAATGGTGAGCAATCACTTCCCGAGCACTTTTGGTAATAAATACCAGTGGGCTGTTTTGGCTGCAGTATCCTTGGGAAGTGCAGGTATCAAGCACTGGCTGAATTTACGGGAACGGGGTCAATTGAGCGTATGGGTACTACCTGCTTCAGTTATTTTACTGTTAGCTGTTGCGTATGGCACGGCACCCAAACCGAATAATGCGAAGTGTGATGATGTATCGTTTGCTGCGATAAACTCCATTGTTCAGCAGCGTTGTATTACCTGTCACTCATCCAGACCCACAGATGCAGTTTATACGTCGGCCCCCAATGGCGTGAAATACGATACTCCACAGGAAATTGTCAATAAGAAGGACCTGATCCTTCAGCGGGTAGTGCTTACTAAAACAATGCCCCAGAATAACAAGACTAATATGACTCTGGAAGAGCGTGAGTTAATCAGATGCTGGATCGAGAAAGGAGCAAAAACGCAATAAAATAGAAGTAAAATATCCAGTGTTGTAAGGACTATTCCTTCGCGTCATACCAATGGCATCGTCAATTCTATAATTTTCATTGTTGATCTTAATCATTAATCAGGTATAATCTTCATCGTATTGATGTGGATCAACGAAGTAATTTGCCGAATGAAAATTGATCAGGATGAAGAATTTATTTTATATAATAGGTGTTTTCCGGAGTTCTGTTAATAACTAAATATTAAAACGTAAAAATTTTATTAACAAAACTTTGAAGTAGTACGGTTTTTGTTTCCCTTGGCACCATAGCCACCAGGGATATACTGTATCCTATTAATACTTTTAAAATCCAGAGCCATGAAAAACAAAATTTTACTTTTTGTAGGGTTAACCCTATGCGTTTGCGCTACGCTCCACGGCCAATATTGCACTCCGGCCGTTACCAATACAGGAGTTTATTTTTACAATGTCTACTTCAGCGGGTCAGGGAGTTCCGGTATAACCGGCGGTCTATCTTATACTGGTACCGGTTCGCAGGGATATGTAAATAATAGCATCACTCCTTCAGGTACTGTTAGCCGTTATTGCGGTATCAGTATATATTATCATGTATTCAGCTGTGGAAACCGTGGTCCCATACCTTATAACGTAAGGATATTTGCCGATTATAATAGTGATTTTGACTTTGACGATGCTGGTGAGATCGTTTATGATTATGATTATACCGCACCGGACGGAGACTGTGCTTCCATAGGTGCTCCTGCCAGTTTCCAGGTTGCAGTTAATGCTCCTTCAACCATTCGTTTAAGAATGGCTGTCAGAGAGGGTGGAACAAAAGCAACTGCATGTGGTGGTTATGTAGGTGAAATAGAAGATTATTCATTAACGGTCACAGCCAATACGGCTCCAGTCATTAATGGCGCTGCAACTGCATACGTAAACCCTTTGAAACAATCACAAACAAATAATGACGGTTTTGGTATTTCGCAATTATTGCAATCATCCTTAGCTGGCTCATCTTTGCAATCTGATGCCAATACCTGTGCAGGTAACGGTATTGCCATTACTTCAGTTACCGGTCCGGGACAATGGCAATATAAGAATGGAACGGGAGCCTGGACCAATGTAGGAGCTGTTACGGTTTCCAATGCCCTGTTATTGGCTGCAAGTGATGCTACAACATTAAATAGCCGGTTACGATTTGTTCCTTCTGGTTCAGGAACTGCCAGTTTTGATTTCAAGGCATGGGACAGAAGCACAGGAACAATTGGCGGATATGGAAATACTTCTACTGGCGGCGGGGCTACCGCATTCAGTACAGCTTCCAAAACCGCTTCCCTTACTATATATTCAAATGCTTCTACAGCATCTGATGTAAATGTGTTCATGGCAACAATGGCCAGCAATGATAATTTGTGGAATGTAAGATCAACCTCTCTTACCCGAAATACCGGGTCATTGAAGAATCCTGATAAGGTCACTACAGACAATGCCAGTGGTTATTCTGTGGATATAGACATTGATCCTGTCAGCAATAAACTGGTATGGTCAGGAGGAAGCGATGGTACCAAATTAATGAGCAGCAATATGGATGGTTCCCAACTTCAAACCCTTAGTACGGGAACATTAAGTTATCCAACGGGAGTTGCCGCAAGTGGCAGCAAGATCTATGTACTTGATTATGGTACGGCCCTTTACAGCTTTAATGCAGACGGTAGTGGAATGACCAGTTTAACCGGGGGTGCAGGTCAGGCAAATGATCTTGCAATCACTGGTGATGTAGAATATTCCAATAACAAGCTGTATTATGTTAATAGTCCGGATGCAACCAATTATAATATCCTGGAAACAAATATTGATGGTACCGGAACAACAACTATATACACAAGCACCAATCTGCTCAATGGACTGGCTGTTTCAAATGGCAGGATCTATTGGACAGAGATGGAGGGCAGCAATAATGCTTCTGTAAAATCACAACCGATTGCTGGTGGAACAGTTACCGATCTGGTCACCGAAGCCGGACAATATTATTCAGATGTATTTGTGGATGAAAGCAATTCCTTAATTTATCTGACTACCGTTGATGCACCTGGATTTACCAATAGCCGTATTAAATCCATCCCGATTTCAGGAGGAAGTACTACCCGGTTACTTGATCTGGAAGATAATTCCGGAGCACTGGCCTTCCGTGTTATTAACAATGCATTGCCTGTTCATTTCATCAGTGTAAAGGCTACAAGACAGGGCAGCTCAGTGGAAGTTCAGTGGAATATAGCCTTGGAAGAAAATGTACTTAAGTATGTAGTTGAACGTTCTGCCGATGGTCGCAACTTCAGTGATGCAGGTTCCGTTTATGCGAGCAATCAAAGCAGTTATACCTGGCTGGACGCACAACCGCTTGCCGGAAAGAATTACTATCGGATACGTGCTGTGGATATTGATGCAAGTGTGCTTTACAGCAGTATAGTTGTAGTGAGTATGGATAAGAAGGAACCTTCTGTATCAATCTACCCCACTGTTGTGGAGAACAGGCAATTCAATCTGAGGTTTGAGAATGCAGAGAAAGGAACCTATACTGTCAGTGCAATCAATGCAGGCGGACAGAATGTATTCAGCAAAAATATAATACAGACCGGAGGCAGCTCAGTTGAAACTATCAAATTGCCGTCAAACATGGCAGCTGGAGTGTACAAAGTGAGAATATCCGGAAAGGATAAAGCCTGGACAGAGACGGTGATCCTGAAATAGGACGTTGTTCTGAGTATATAGTAAAGGCGTATGGAGCTTATTCCTTAAAGGAATGTTCTATATGCCTTTTTCTCTTTAAAAACTGTCCCACATTCACCGAGGAAATACTGGCGTTTACCTAGATCAGGTCTTTTACCTTCAGCCTGCAGGGCATTATAAGTATCTTGTGGATGAAACCCGCCCTGTTATCGTTCATTTTTCAAGATCCAGTAAGTATGGCACGTCGCTTTGATAATACATCCAACAAATTTGCCTCACCAAAAGCAAAAATTTCAAAAGAGAGTGTACGGGAAGCGCTTGTTTTATTCAGGTATTTAAGGCCCTATAAGGGCCAGTTTATATTAGGCCTGGTATTTATTGCACTATCAGCGTTTACCACCAGCCTGTTTCCTTTGTTTCTGGGAAAAATGATTGATGCAGCATCGCCTGGTGCAACTATTCCCGGGATGGGAGCGGGTCATTCTTTTGGGTTTGGTGGAATTAATAATATTCACTGGAGTCTGAATACAGCGTTGTTATTGATCTTTTGTCAGTTAACTGTGCAAATGGTTTTTTCCTACATGCGCTTGTACATGCTTACTTCTGCGGGAGAAAGATCACTGGCCGATATGAGAAAAGACGTCTATAGCAAACTGCTGACCATGCCCATGAGTTTTTTTACAGAAAAAAGAGTGGGGGAATTGAGCAATAGGATATCTTCTGATCTATCACAAATACAGGATGCCATCTCATTTACGCTTGCTGAATTTTTGCGCGGCATTTTTACTCTCATTATAGGACTTGTTTTTATTTTTTGGATAAAGGCCAAACTGGCTTTGGTTATGCTGGCAGTAGTTCCCCTGCTCGCCATTGTTGCTGTAATATTTGGGAAGAGCATCCGTAAAAGGGCGCGTAAGGCCCAGGATCAGTTAGCTGATAGTGGAACTATTGTTCAGGAAACATTCCAGGGTATTTCAGTAGTTAAGGCATTCACCGGAGAGTTTTATGAGGTGGGAAGGTATGTGAAAAGCATCCGGTCAGTTGTTACAACTGCTATCAGTAATGCCCGCTATCGTGGTGCATTTGTATCAACTATGATATTCAGTTTATTCGGCACTATTGCTTTTGTAATGTGGTACGGTGGGAGAATGATTCAGACGGGAGAATTAACTATCGGGTCCCTTACCATGTTTGTTATATTCTCCGTATTTGTTGGAGGAACATTTGCAGGCTTTGCAGATATGTTCTCCCAGCTACAAAAAACATTAGGAGCTACCCAAAGTGTACGCGAAATATTAAGAGGTAAAGGTGAATCGGTAGAGTTAGAACCTGTTGTAGTGGAACCCGAGTATCAATTGGGAGGAAATGTTCGTTTTGAGCATGTTGCATTTAGCTATCCAAGCAGAAAGGATGTTCCAGTACTACATGATCTTTCATTGACAGCCTCCAACGGAGAGCAGATAGCTATTGTTGGACCAAGCGGGGCGGGAAAATCTACCCTTGCTTCCTTATTACTCCATTTCTATGAGCCAGATAGTGGAATGCTTTATTTTGATGAGCGCCCTGTAGCCCAGTTTCCACTTTCCCAACTGAGGCGGCAGATGGCATTTGTGCCGCAGGATGTGGTTTTGTTTGGAGGAAGCATCAAGGAGAATATTGCTTATGGCAAGCCAGGTGCTACGGAAGAAGAAATAATGGCGGCAGCAAGAAGTGCAAACGCCCACAATTTTGTGATGTCATTTCCCGAACAATATGAAACTATAGTTGGAGAGCGCGGTATTAAATTAAGTGGGGGTCAGCGTCAAAGAATTGCCATAGCCCGCGCTATCTTAAAAGATCCTGCAATTTTAATATTGGATGAAGCTACCAGTTCACTTGACAGTGAAAGCGAGCAATTAGTACAGGAAGCACTGGAAAATCTCATGAAAGGCCGTACTTCATTTGTTATAGCCCACCGCCTCTCCACTATTCGTAATGCTGATAAAATAGTTGTTATTGACCAGGGTGTAGTAGTTGAAACCGGAACACATAATGAGCTCATCAGTCACAACGGTCTTTATCGAAAGCTAAATGATATGCAGTTTGAGTTTGGTGTGATTACCCAATCAAAGGAAACAGCAATAGATCAGATTCCAAAATCCTGAGGCTCGCAATTTGCTATTTCAAAATCCTTTCAATAAGGAGGCCGCATTGCTGCGGCCTCCCTCCTGACCTACCAAATAATAATTCTCTTGGTAAAAATAAATTTCCAATCGCATGATCAACAATAATTACTAATGTATTAACAACGGTAAAAAGGTGATTATTATGGAGCTATTGATCACCCGTTTCCAAAATATTGAAACACTTTAATTGTCTTGATGCTAACCCTGCAAGGCCGCTACACTTCCTATAACTATCCCATTTTCAATTTTATACTTTTCTTTGACTTCTTCTGCCAATCCATCACGTACAACCAGTAAAACGGTTTGTATTCCATTTCTTTTTTCCAGAATTTCCTTAAGGATATGGTCAAAACCTTCGCCTCTCAATTCCATGGGGCCAATTTCATCAATTACCAGCCATCCCTGTTTATTTATTCCTTCTTTAATGACCTCAA
>CAMLGP010000014.1 GCA_946479535.1 uncultured Bacteroidota bacterium | reverse complement strand
ACGCTTGGCTGGCGCTTTACCAATAAGAAACTGGCGGAACAATATTATCCTTACAGCATGGGTGAAACAGCAGAGAATGTAGCCCGTCAATGGAAGGTGACCAGGGAAGAACAGGATGTATTTGCCATGGCCTCCCAGCAAAAATATTTTGATGCACTAAAAGCAGGGAAATGGGCTGACGAAATAACCGGTGTTACCATTACTGATGATAAAGGACAATCAACTATTGTTGAGGTTGATGAACATCCCCGACAGAGTACTATTGAGAAGCTCGCATCTCTCAAACCCGCATTTGCCAAAGACGGAACGGTAACTGCTGGCAATTCTTCAGGAATTAATGATGGCGCTGCTGCCATGCTACTGGCCAGTGAATCTGCCGTCAGCCAATATGGATTAAAACCAATGGCGCGGATCATTTCAATGGCAGTGGCGGGTGTTGACCCTGCCATTATGGGAATTGGACCAGTACCTGCAACACAGAAGGCGTTGAAGCGTGCAGGACTTACCATCAATGACATTGATCTGATTGAACTGAATGAGGCTTTTGCATCACAATCCATTGCCTGTATACGCGAGCTGGGTATTGATATCAATAAAGTTAACGTTAATGGTGGCGCTATCTCCATTGGACATCCATTAGGTTGTAGCGGCGTGCGCATTTCAACTACACTGCTTCATGAAATGAAAAGAAGAAAGGCCAAATATGGTTTGGCAACGATGTGCGTGGGTGTGGGGCAGGGGGCAACGGTTATATATCAGTTAGAGCAGTAAAGTTGTATTTTGAAATTTTGGATTGGGAAATTTTGAAATTCTTAGACACAACCCTTATTATTTTCAGAACATCCGGTACAGGAGTTTTTTCACTAACCGGTAATTGGTAATAATAGAAAGAATGATCAAGACAACCGCAGCGGCAATAACTACCCAGTCAACAAGAGAGGAAAGCTCTGGCCGGTCATACATTACAAAATGATGGAAACTCCACTGCATTGCCTGCGTTAATAGAAGCCCCGTTAATACAACGAATATATAGACAGGCATAAACTGCCTGGCCATATTTTGGCTCAGCCATGCCGGTGAATAACCGAGCGTAAGTAATAATTGAAGATTGTCCTTACTGCGGGCAATCACTAACTGCAGATAAAAGGAGAAGAGCATTAGCGCCAGCAGTATCACCAGCAATCCAAAAACACCTAATCCTGAAATGACTCCCTGCAGTATCTGCTTTGACCGGCCAAACATGGTCTTGTCTTTATTTACCCGGTAATTCTTTTGATCAAGGAATTTCAGGAGATCAGTGTTGTTAGCATCTCTTGTTTTTATGAAAACACGGGATGATTTGGTAGAATCCTGTCCCTCCAGCGTTTTATTGGCCCATTCCAGAAAATTTTCCGGAACAAGAATGGAATTCACGCGATCAGAGAATGCAACAATGCGGGCAATAAAAGTTCTTTCTCCCAATTTTCCCTCGCAATGCAGTGAGATGGCCACATTGGTTGCAGTGGCGGGTGAGAGTTGTGGAAGTCCCCAGCTTGGTGCAAACACATTATACATTTCCAGGAACTCAGATGAAAAGATTACGGGAAGGGTAGGCTGGTTTTCCACCCAGGTAAAAGTGGGAGGAACCGTATCGATAAAATTATTATTCAGCGCTTCAATAAAAACATCAGAAGAGAAATTGATCATCTGCCCTGCGCTGGCCTGTACCCGGAACAGATTGGGGATTAAGGGAGCTGCATCTTCAATAAAGGGCTGAGCTTTTAATTCTTCCACGTCTGCACTGCTAAACCGGTTATCCTTCCCCATATTGTCATTCGTAATGTTCTTGGCGATGGAAACAAAGTCGGACCCGTTTTTCCGGATACTATTCTTTGTAAGTAATTGCTGGATATTGATGAACATCTGCAGCGAACACAACAATAAAAGCACTCCAATTCCAAGGCCTATATAGGAGAACCACCGGGAAGCCGCATTGGTTCCTGTGAGTAAAAGGGGTTTTATGTTCTTATAGGAAACTGCCACAGTTCAGTTATAGATGAAAAAGTTTGGTGTAAGGGAAATAATCGATCCGTTCCAGGTCAGCAAAAATGATACAGGCGTTACGCTGTTGCGCTTCTTCCAGCATCAGTTCCATTGCTTTTTGGGAATTGTTAGTGTCCAGGTGACTGAAAGGTTCATCCAGCAATAAAAAATCAAATGGCTGAAGCAGGGAACGTATGATAGCTACCCGCTGCTGTTCACCATAGGAACAGATCTTTGCCTTCGACTGGAGTTTGTTGCCAATTCCCAGGCGCTCTGCCATTTCCCTGATCTTCTCTGCAGGATGAAAGGGATTGAGCTGACGTTTGATCTCCAGGTTTTCTCCTACGGTTTGTTCTGGAAATAAGCGAAGGTCCTGGAATACTACACTGATATGATCCTTGCGATGAAGGGCGAAATCCTCTGCAACAAACTGTTTGATATTTTTATCGCCATAGAAAATGGAACCATTATAATCCTGCCGCATGCCATAGAGGAAATGTATCAGCGATGTTTTTCCGCTACCGGAGGGGGCAACGATCTTGATCATCTCTCCTTTTGAAAAAGTAAGGTCCTTGCCCCAGATATCGGAGTCAGTTTTCCTTGCTTCATCAAAATAAACCGGTAATAATTGCTGGATGCGGAGCTGCATTCAAGGGGATTGAGAAAATTAAAAAATTATAGGGAGAATTCTCCCTATAATTTTTTAAACAGATTATTTAGTAACAGGTTTCATTTCTATTTTTTTAGGGTCCATCATGGTAGGCGGTGGTGGTACAAGATCTTCAGTCTTGGTTAGATCATCAATTTTCATATTCTCCCAGGCTGCTTTTCTTCTATCTTCCTGTGCTTTATACATGGAAGCAATTTTGCCGAAATAATTATGCAATTGTTTCAGGCTATTAGTGTTATTATCAATCAGGTTAATTTCTCCGTAAGCTTTAATAGCATCGCCATCTCTTTCACCACCATAGAAAACCATGTCCTCCCACAGTCTTACAGACTCATCTGCTATTACAAGGCCTATGGAATCTTTGATGCTGGGCCTAACCCCAGTAATGAATTTCCGAATATCAATGTAGGCTCCAAAGGGGTGACCACTGATTTTTCTGATGAAATCATGATCAATATGTTTGATACCAAAGGCATGAACATAGGCGGAATCACTACCTGCTACAAACCACTCACTGTTGAGGGTATAAGGAACTTTGTCTATCATCGCCTGTGCAGCAGCGCCACCTTCCCCGGCAATTTTATCGTGAACAATGTTCATCAATTTATCCCAGGCTGCTTTTTCTTTTACAGAGGTAGCAAATAAGATCTTTACTTCAGGCTTGGTGGAGGTATAGGTCTGCTTTTGACCGTTACCAATATCATAGCTTACTTCATTGGGTACAATCTTAAAATCAGATACAGCCAGCACAACATCACCTTTGTTTCCTTTTACAAACTCGTCAATGCTATAATTCATTTGGGAGAGGTAGGCATTGGCCAATCCATCAACGCCAATAAGGCTCAGAAAACCCTGAAGGGCCTCAGGATTAAAATTGCCGGCAGCTGCCGCATCCACATCACCTGCTGGAATCTTCTTCAATGTTTCTATATCCAGGTTCTTCATCTGGTATTTTGAATACAGGTCCAGCAGTTCTTTATTGTAATAGCCTTTAGAGCTCATCGTGATCTTTCCATTGGCGAAGTTTATTGTTGAAGCGGAGAAATTGCCCTGTAATAAATTCCCCAGTTTAGGCAGCATGGTAAACACCTGCGTTAAAGCACCGTTGTACAGGCCACCGCTGCTGGTCCAGATATGTAGGTCTCCCTCTTCTTTCAGCATTGATGCAAACTTGCTATTGTTGCCAATGCTGCTGCTTCCTTTAATATCATAAACATTCTGCGCAATTTTCAGAAGGCTGTCCTGAGTAAGGGTAGAACGGTTTCCACTACCTCCTGTATAAGGATTGCGATTTAAGTCATTGGCTTCACCAATAAATACAAACCGGTTATTGCTCCAGGTAAGTACGGCATCACCACCCATTTTCATCACAGACAGGTTGCCCTGTTTGGTGATCGTCTTCATGGGTTCAATTTGCTGCATCATGCCTGCAAAAGCTTTTTCATCTTTCAGGTTGCAGGTAAAGGCAGCATAACTGTTTGCACCGGTATTGGCCAGGAAGAACCAGGCGTCAGACCTGATGTCTACTCCTGAAGAATCCGGATTATCCAGGATCTTTTGGGCCAGCTCATTTTTACCTTCATTTTTAGCCATTTCTTCTTTGGCCATTTTATATAATTCTCCCTGCTTAAACTCATCCCAGCTCAGCTTGGAATTGAGGGAAGCGCCATTGATATGGAATACCAAACCGGCGTTTTCAGGTACTGGCACATTTGTTTTTTTTCCGCATGATCCCAATAGGATCAGCAGCAATGCCAGTAAGGAATATGGTCTTAGTGTTCTTTTCATAATGGTTGTATATTGGTTTATCAGGTTTAATATTGCGGCTTAAAGGAACGAAAAACTGTCCAGCTGTGCAATAGGTAGAGTCTGCTGTTCTCCTGAACGCGTGTCTTTAATGACGGCGCTTTTTTCTGCCAGCTCCTTACTTCCTATTATAATTACGTAGGGAATATTCTTTTTTTCTGCGTATTTAAATTGTTTTTCAAATTTGGAATTCTCATGAAACAGTTCACAGGCTATATTTTTCTTTCTGAGCTCCTGCATGCAGGTATATGCAGCAAGACTTTCCTGTTCACCGAGATTAAAGAATAAAACTCTTGAACCAACCTGAACATCTTTGGGAAACAGTTTCAATTCTTCCATTACATCATAAATCCTGTCCACGCCAAATGAGATGCCCACACCAGGAACATTTGGTACACCAAACAGCCCCGTGAGGTCATCATATCTGCCACCTCCACCAATACTGCCCATGGTAACCCCTTTGGCATTTACTTCAACAATAGCGCCAGTATAGTAATTGAGGCCGCGAGCAATGGTAAGATCGATCCTGATATTATTAATACCGGATGCCTCGCATTGCGTTATAATATATTCAATATCCTTTACTCCTTCCTGTAATTTATTTGATTTACTAAATAAGGTTGGTTGATTGTAGAGGGCGCTTTTTTTAATGAATTCAAACTTGCTTTTGTTGGATGCGTTCCGGTTTTCGTCCCTGAAGAATATCAATTCATTTAGCTGATCGATTTTACTTTCAGCAAAACCTTTGCTTCTTAATTCATTCCTTACACCATCCACACCAATTTTGTCCACTTTATCAATAGCTATGGTGATATCCATCATCCGGTCAGTTTCTTCTATTGCTTCGGCAATACCACTTAATACTTTCCTGCTGTTGATCCGTATATCCACATCAATACCCAGTTTTTGAAATACCTGAGCATAAATGGTTAGCAGTTCCACTTCATTCAGCAGGGCAGTGCTGCCCACTACATCGGCATCACATTGATAGAATTCACGGTAACGGCCTCGCTGGGGTCTGTCTGCCCGCCACACAGGCTGGATCTGGTAGCGTTTAAAAGGGTAGGTGAGTAGTCCATGGTTCATGGCCACATAGCGGGCAAAGGGAATGGTAAGATCATATTTTAATGCCCGTTCAGTGATATTCTTATCATTCTTTCCGGCAAGTACATTTTCAAAGGCCGTTTTGGCTTTTTCAATATTCTTTGGATCGCTTAAGCCATTATTGAGGATCTTGAAGATCAGTTTATCGCCTTCTTCACCGTACTTCCCCATAAGGGTTTCCAGGTTTTCCATGGCTGGAGTTTCCAGTGGCTGAAAACCATATAATTCAAAGACTGAACGAATGGTATTGAAAATATAGTTGCGCTTCCTGACTGTATCCGGTCCGAAATCTCTGGTTCCCTGTGGTAAACTAGGCTTACTCATTCGTTATTTGGAAGATGGTTTTGTTCCAATTCCTACAGTTCTGTGGGGATTGGGATTGGCAGAATATTTTGAAATGATCTTATCGCATACGGAATCGATCATACGGTACACATCATGATATCCGGGTTCTGGACCATACCAGGGATCTGGAACGTCCAGATCTTTGCCAGGATATAATTCATTCATTAAAAGGTCCACTTTTTCCGGATTGAATTTATTGCGGGCAATACGGCGAATCTCATCCAGCACATCATCAGCCAGCGCATATATTTTATCAAATCTTTCAAAATCTTCTGCCACAAATTTTCTGGATCTCTGTTTGCTGATATCGAGTCCGTTCATTTTAGCCACTTTCTGAGATAGAGGATGTGGGCACTCCCCGGTATGATAGCCATTGGTGCCGGCACTTTCCACACTCCAGGACAAGCCTGCTTCAAATGCTTTGTGCTGAAGGATCCCTTCTGCCAGCGGGCTGCGACAAATATTACCCAGGCACACCATCAATATTTTCATGGCGCAAAGATAGCTTAAGTCAAAAGTCAAAAGTAAAAACTAAGAATTTGGGGGTGAATCTTCAGAAATCCGGGAATCGCCCCGCTTAATCCTCTAACCTAATTCTAATAGCGCTGCCATTTTTTAATTTTTACTTTTGAATTTTTGTCTTTTCCTACTTATGGATTTGGGCTTTTAAAGCATCTTAGGAACACCCCATTACTCATATTTATAGGGGTTTGAATTTAAAAATGTGATAATTTGCCCGTCCTGAAAACTATATCAATGGCTGAGCTCGATGAATATGAAAAGAGAAAGAGGAAACAGGTTGCCCTCATGCGGTCCCTGCTGGATTATGGCATAGGAACGCTGATCCTGGGTGCCGGGATCTTTTTTCTTATCCGGAAGAATTTCAAGATCCCGTTCAACGAGAGCTTTCCCCCAAATGATATCGATATATTTTTCGGGGCCATTTGCATCATGTATGGCGCCTGGCGTATCTGGCGGGGGTATCAACAAAAATATTTTAAATGAGAGCAGGATTGTCGGGTTTCCTAATAGTGATCTTATCCTGCCTGGTGATAGATGGTTGTAAATCCTATAAAGCGCAGGAAGATGAAATGACGGATACCAGAACGCGGGGCAGGATCAATGTTAGTGCTGATGAATCTTTCAAGCCGATTATAGATGCGCAGGTACAGGTTTTTGAATCCAATTTTCCCGGTACAAAGATCAATGTTACTTATAAGCCGGAAGCAGAATGCCTGAAAGACCTTCTCAATGATTCAGTGCGCATGGTGATAGCTACAAGAGCTTATAATGAAGATGAGAAAAAACTGCTGACAGATTCTTTCAAAATTGGGCCTGAAAAAATGGTGGTAGCCAGGGATGCCATTGCGGTGATAGTAAATCCACAGTCTCCTGATTCTTTGTTCACTATGAACGAGATAAAGGCGATCCTTAGAGGGAAATTTAGCAAAAAATTAATCCCTGTATTTGATGGGGTTCAGGCAACCAGCACCGTACGTTTTATCGTCGATAGTGTGCTGCGTTCTGATTCTCTTTCCCCTCAGACTATGGCCGCCAGAACCAGTGAAGGAGTTATCGATTATGTGGCCAATCATCCTGAAGCAATTGGATTTATCGGAGTTAGCTGGATTGGGAACCAGGATGATGCACAGCAGGTTAGTTTTTTGAAAAAAGTGAAGATCGCCCGTCTCCAGAGCAGAGGCCTGACAGACAATTACATATTACCCGTTCAGGCAAATATTTATTACAATCAGTATCCAATGGTACGTGATTTGGTATACATGCTTCGGGAAAAGCATAAAGGGTTAGGACATGGCTTTGCAGATTTTATGAGCGGAGAGATTGGACAATTGATTTTTAAACGGGCATACCTGATGCCTGTACAACGCAAGTTTTTGATCAGACCTATCAGAGTCAAAGAGTAAAAAACATATATATTTACAAATCTTAAAAAAAAGACAAGTAATGAAGAAGTTTTTCATAGCAGGTATTGGTTCTTTCTTACTAACGATTGGTGTTATTAATGCGCAGGTTGCCAACAGTATTAATGATATTTATGCGGAAAGATTCCAGACTGCTAAAGCGAACCTTGAAAAAGCGGTGGCTGCCAATCCGAATGACCTTGAGGCTTTTTACTGGCTGGGTCAGGCATATATAGGAATGAATGATGTTGCAGGTGCAAAAGCGGTATATGATAAAGGACTTACCTCCAGCGCCAATGCGCCATTATTAATGGCAGGCCTGGGAGAAGTTGAATTGAGACAGGGCAAGGTCAATGAAGCACGTCAGCATTTTGAAATGGCAGTGACCAGTTCATCCGGAAAAAAAGGCGGTGATCCTGAAATTTTAAATGCAGTGGGCAGAGCTATCGCCAATACTTATACTGATAAAGAAAAGAAAGGTGATATCAATTATGCTGTTGCAAAATTGACGGAAGCCTCCAATGTATCTACAAAAGACAATGTATTAAAGGCAGATATTTATGTAAACCTTGGTAATGCGTTGCTTGATGCAAAGCCAGGTGAGAATGGTGGTCAGGCATTCCAGAACTATCAAAAAGCAATTGAAGCCAATCCAAATTCAGCAGTTCCTTATTACAGGATGGCAATGTTGTTCAAGACCCAAAAGAACTGGGAGCTTTTTGAAAAATACCTGAATGATGCAATTGGCAAGGATCCCCGTTTTGCTCCAGCGTATTATGAGCTTGCCTATTTTAAAATGGGAAAGCTTGATCTGGCAGCAGCAGAATCCTATGCTACAAAATTTGCGAGTGCAGCTGATACTGATCCACAGAATGAATACCTGGCAGCAAGTATGCAATGGGCTCAGAAGAATTATGATAAAGCTATTCAGTCGGCCAAATCAATTTCTGATCGTCTGGGTGATAAGACAAAGGCCAGAGTCTATAAGCTTTTAGCCTATAGTTATCGCGATAAAAAAGATACAGCAGCAGGTAAACAATACATAGATCAATATTTTGCCAAAGCAGCTCCTGAAGAAATAGTAGCCCAGGATTATGGTTTGAAAGCTGATATTTATAGTGCTATTCCCGGGGAGGAAGCAGTTGTTCTTCAGAGTTACCTGGATGGAATAAAAGCAGATACTTCTATTGATAACAAGCTTGATCTGCTGAAGACCGGTGCGGAATTCTTTTTAGCGAGAAAGCAGTATGATAAAGAAGCCCAACTGCGCCAGATGATCCTTGATCTTAAGCCTACTCCTAATATTAATGATTACTTTACGACTTTATATGCTGATTACAGGACCAGAAACTATCCTGACCTCATTAAATCATACGATCTCGCAAAAATTATATCAGAGAAATGGCCTGATCAGCAATTTGGTTGGGAATGGATGTATAATAATGCAGTGTTAATTGATACGGTCCAGAAAGACAGTATAGCTGTTCCGGCAGCATTAAAATGGCTGGAGTTTGCACAAAAGGATACTGCCAAATATAACAGGCAGATTTCTGGTACGTCCTACTTCCTGGCTACTTATTACCAGGATAAGGACAAGACAAAAGCCATTGAATATCTCACGATCATGAAAAATGCAAATTCCAAGGACCCGGCTCTTCAGGAAAACATTCAGCATAATATAGACCTGTTGTCTAAACCTACGCCTACACGTTCGCAGCAATCGGCAACAAGGCCTAAACCTGAGTCCCAGCCTCCCGGCACAAAGCCTAAGAAACCGGCAGCCAAATAATCAGAAAATTTTCTAAGAATTAATACGGAAGCTGTTCGTTTCAGACGGACAGCTTTTTTATTTTGAATGCTTTCAGAAATTCTTTCAATAATGAGGTTGCTGACTTATTTTTGCCGGTAGAGTAAGAAATTATGATTCATTTACTCCAGATAAATCCATCCACATCCGATGCCAGCTCCTATCTGCCGGTAGCTATACAGGTAATTTTTGCTGTTGGTCTCGTAGTCCTGTTAATGGTACTCTCGCATCTCCTCGGTCCCAAACGCAAGACAACTGATAAATTGCAGACTTTTGCAAGTGGAATTGAAAGCCATGGTGACGCGCGTCAGCCCATGGCCATTAAATATTTCCTTACGGCCATCCTGTTTGTGCTTTTTGATGTGGAGGTGATCTTCTTCTATCCCTATGCGGTAAATTTCAAAGAACTGGGTTGGAGCGGTTTTTGGGCCGTTTTACTGTTTGTAGCCTTTTTCCTATGCGGATTTATTTATATAATTAAAAAAGGCGCACTGAAGTGGGAAGACTGAGGATCCAAAATGTGACGAAGTGATGGGTTAAAATAATAACTGGTAAGAACATACGTTAGGTGCAGGTGTTATAATAAGGTGAGGTGGAAGTTTTGGATTCTCATACTAAATCTTAAAAATTATGGCTCGTCCCGTATCATATAATATAAACAGTAAACCTTTGGAAAAGGATATCAGCCTTGCTGATATGCCTGAAGGCCACCAGGGAGAGGGGTTTTTTGCCACTTCCCTGAACAGCGTTATTGGTCTGGCCAGGAAGAACTCCATCTGGCCGCTCCCTTTTGCTACTTCCTGCTGCGGAATTGAATTCATGGCCACCATGGGCTCTCACTATGATCTGGCGCGTTTTGGCAGTGAGCGGGTAGGTTTCTCACCACGCCAGTGTGACCTTTTAATGGTGATGGGAACCATCGCCAAGAAAATGGGTCCGGTGGTAAAGCAGGTATATCTCCAGATGGCTGAACCCCGCTGGGTAATTGCCGTGGGTGCCTGTGCAAGCAGCGGAGGCATATTTGACACCTACAGTGTATTGCAGGGGATTGACCAGGTTGTGCCGGTTGATGTGTATGTTCCGGGATGCCCTCCCCGCCCTGAAGCCATCATTGATGGTGTAATCCGAATCCAGGACCTGGTAGGCAAAGAAAGTTTAAGAAGAAGAAACAGTCCACAATACAAGGCATTACTGGATAGCTATGGCATACAGTAATGTATTGAAGAACCTAAACTATCCCGATAGCTATCGGGATGGCTAATAGCTCAAAAAATGTCCTTGACAAACGAACATATTAAACAGCGACTAACTGAAAAATTTGGTGAGCAGGTTAGCGCTTTTTCAGAGCCTTATGGCATGCTCACATTTGAAAGTCCTGCAGCGATCAACCTGAAAGTGCTGAACTTCCTTTACGATGATTCAGGGTTGAGATTCCGGTTCCTCACTGATCTCTGTGCGGTTCATTATCCGGATAAGCCGGGCAATGAACTTGCCGTAGTTTACCATCTGCACAACCTGGAAGATAATATCCGCATCCGGTTTAAAGTTTACACAGATATCAATAAACCCGATGTCTATACTGCTACAGGATTGTTCTCCACTGCCAACTGGATGGAAAGAGAAACGTATGATTTTTACGGGATCAACATTGTTGGTCATCCCAATCTGAAACGGATCCTGAATGTGGATGAAATGGATTATTTCCCATTACGCAAACAATACCCGCTGGAAGACCAGAGCCGTATTGATAAAGATGATGAGATGTTTGGAAGGGGTGGGACTATTGGATTTGGAACAGAGAAGACTGATCATGGGACTTTAATAGAGTCACATAAAACTAATATAGGAGAGAATATTGTATGATTTCGAAATTTTGGAATGGGGAAATTTCGAAATCTATGAGAAGGTGACGGTCTGTTAAGTTTCAAAATTTCCCAATTTCGAGATTTCAAAATTCGAACGAATGTCAGAACAGCATATCAAATTACCGGAAGGAAGTATAGAAAAGACCACCACCACGCTGAACCTGGGTCCAACACACCCGGCCACGCACGGTGTGATGCAGAATATCCTGGAACTGGATGGTGAGCGTATTGTATCTACAGAGCAGACAATTGGTTATATCCACCGGGCATTTGAAAAGATTGCTGAACGCAGGCCCTTATACCAGATCACTCCGCTTACAGACCGGTTGAATTACTGCTCTTCTCCAATTAATAATATGGGCTGGCATCTCACCTGCGAGAAATTGCTGGGTGTAAAAACGCCAAAGCGGGTGGATTATCTGCGTATCATCATTATGGAGCTGGCGCGGATATCTGATCATCTTATCTGTAATTCAATTGTAGGTGTTGATAGTGGCGCCTATACAGGCTTCCTGTATGTAATGCAGTACCGCGAGCTGATCTATGAGATCTATGAAGAAGTTTGCGGATCAAGACTGACTACCAATATTGGACGCATAGGAGGTTTTGAAAGAAACTTTAATGATATCGCGTTTCAGAAACTGGAGAAATTCCTGAAAGAGTTTCCGAGAGTCTGGAAAGAATTTGAGAATCTTTTCAATCGCAACCGCATATTCATGGAGCGCACCATTGGCGCCGGTCCTATCAGTGCAGATCGTGCATTGAATTATGGATTTACTGGTCCCAATCTTCGTGCAGCAGGTGTTGATTATGATGTACGCATTCATTCTCCGTACAGCAGCTATGAAGATTTCCAGTTTACAGTACCTGTAGGTACAACGGGTGACTGTTATGACCGTTTCCTGGTGCGCAATGAAGAAATATGGCAGTCAATGAGCCTGCTTGAGCAGGCGTATAAGAAAGTACAGGAATTCAAAGGCGCTGATGCAGAAATATATCATGCGGATGTACCCGAATATTATCTCCCTCCCAAGGAGGATGTATATACAAAGATGGAAGCATTGATCTGGCATTTCAAGATCATCATGGGTGAGATTGATATGCCTGCCGGCGAAGTATATAATTCAGTGGAAGGAGCCAATGGAGAACTGGGATTTTATTTCATCAGTGATGGTGGCAGAACGCCGTACAGGCTTCATTTCAGGCGCCCCTGTTTTGTGTATTACCAGGCCTTTGAAGAATTGACAAAGGGAGCGATGTTAAGTGATGCAATAATAGTAATGAGCAGTCTCAACCTGATTGCAGGAGAGATGGATGCATAAGAATTTAGAAATTTTGAAATTGGGAAATTCAAGTTCCCGATTTGGAGATTTCAAAATTTCAAAATAACGTAAAGAATGACTTTTTCGGAACAAAAGCTTAAGGAGGTAGATCAGATAGTAGCCCGCTATCCTGCGGGTAAGCAAAAGAGCGCCCTGTTGCCGGTATTGCATTTGGCCCAGCAGGAATTTGGTGGCTGGCTGGATGTGCCGGTAATGGATTACGTGGCCTCTCTGCTGAAACTGGAACCTATTGAAGTATATGAGGTAGCTACTTTCTATAGCATGTATAATCTCAAGCCAGTAGGTAGGTATATGTTTGAAGTTTGCCAGACCGGACCGTGCATGCTGAACGGAAGTGATGATATCATTCATTATATCTATGAGAAACTGGGTATCAAACCAGGTGAAACCACCAAAGACGGTTTGTTTACTTTGAAAACAGTGGAATGCCTGGGCGCCTGCGGTTATGCTCCCATGATGCAGATGGGCAAAACCTATCGTGAACACCTGACAAAGGATAAAGTGGATTCGATCATTGATGAATGCAGGAGAAATGCAGAAAAAAACAATTAATACATAATAAGTGAAGACAATTTTTACGCTCCTCCTTCTCTGCTTTTTCGTTGTTGCCAGCGCGCAAACAGAAGAAGCCAAAGTAATCAAAGCCAGCAAAGACTTACATCAGGCGATGGTAGCAAAGAACAAAGTTTCCCTTAATCAGTTCACTGACAAAGCCCTGAGCTATGGTCATAGTAATAACTGGATCCAATCCAAGGCAGAACTGATCGGGGATCTTGATAATATGATAACTTATCATTCCATATCGGAAGATAGTATTAGGGTGTCTATGAATGGAAATCTGGCAAGCGTTCGCTTTTCCGGAGATTATGATGCAACTAATAAAGGTGTCAGAAATAAGATCCACCTTAGGGTGCTGGAAGTTTATGTGAAGAAAGGAGCGCGGTGGATATTATTTGCAAGACAGGGGTTTAAGTAAGAGAAGTAAAAAGTAATTTTTTTATAAACTCATATTGAAGGAGAATGGCAGGTGGCCTTTTTTAATTTTGACTTTTGATTTTTGAATTTGAATAATGGGTAGAAAATTATTATTAGATAAAGCACATGTAGAGAACATCAGGTACTTTGATGTTTATCGCCGCGAAGGTGGTTATCGCAGTGTGGAGAAGGCATTGAAGACCATGAGCCCTGATGCGATCACTGAAGAGGTTAAGAAAAGTGGATTGCGTGGCAGAGGGGGTGCAGGATTCCCTACAGGAATGAAATGGAGCTTCCTGGCTAAACCTGAAGGCGTTCCCCGTTACCTGGTAGTGAATGCGGATGAATCAGAGCCCGGTACATTTAAAGACCGGTACCTGATGGAGTTCATTCCTCACCTGTTGATTGAAGGAATGATCGTTTCCAGCTTTGCACTTGGAAGTAAAGTTTCCTATATCTATATACGTGGGGAATATGCATGGATAGTGGATATTCTTGAACAGGCCATACAGGAAGCAAAGAATAATGGATTCCTGGGAAAAAATATCCAGGGTAGTGGGTTTGATTGTGAAATATATGTACATCGCGGAGCGGGAGCTTATATCTGTGGGGAAGAAACTGCATTGATTGAATCACTGGAAGGCAAAAGAGGTAATCCCCGTATTAAACCACCATTCCCGGCTGTGAAAGGTGTATGGGATTGTCCTACTGTTGTGAATAATGTGGAGACCATTGCCGCAGTTGTTCCCATCATCAATGACGGTGGAGAGGAATACTCTAAGATTGGTATTGGAAAATCAACCGGCACAAAACTGATCTCCAGTTGTGGCAATATTAATAAGCCTGGTGTTTACGAGATAGACATGACCATCTCTGTAGAAGAATTTATTTACAGTGATGAATATTGCGGTGGTATTCCCAATGGCAAACGACTGAAAGCCTGCATTCCGGGCGGCTCTTCCGTGCCTATTTTGCCTGCCA
>CAMLGP010000013.1 GCA_946479535.1 uncultured Bacteroidota bacterium | reverse complement strand
TTCCGCCTCATTATTTACTCCGGCAGATAGTCCTGTGAACCTGCCGGTAGAATAACCAGCCATTGGTGTAAATGACCATGTCAATGATTTTCCACCACTGACTGTTTTTCCGCCAAACAGGGAAAGAGTTTGTGCATCTTCATAATTATACCGCAGTTCTCCATACCAGTTGTTTCTGGTCTGGAAATGGACCATTGGTACAAAAGCAGAGGCGTCTGCCTGGCGTATGTAATTATATTGTTCAAATACCCATTTTGACTGGGATTGAGCATCAATGTTACTCAAAACAGCCATGAAAAGCCCAATTGCACTGACGGGGAATGTCAGGGGTATTCTATTAGTTACAATAAAAGGTTTTCTGGTGGGCATCGGATTCAGGGCTTTTCAGTAATTGGATTCTGAGCAACAAAATACAATGAGGCAATTTCTTAAAAAGTAGTGCATAAGTCTTAACTACTGTAGTAGAAAGCGCTACATAGAAACTCTTGTTATTATCTGTTGGCTGATTTAATAAGGGTTTCTATTGATCGAGCCTTAGTATATTCTGTGTTAGGTTAATGGTATTGTCCGGGAGGTTTGCGCTGGTCTAAATGGTTAGCTCCTTTCTTTTCATGATATGAATTTTCTTTTTCATGTTTCAGTAACATACGAAGGTTCGGATGAGGCAACTTGACTGATATTGTTGCCTTAGAAAAAACCTTCACTAAAATCACTGCACATGAAAAAAGTTCTGCTGCTTGCAGCATTCCTATTGCCATTACTTTCGGCGATAGGACAGGGCCGGTCTATTACCGGAAATGTCAAAGACGACAAGGGAATTCCTCTTTCAAATGTTTCGGTTATTGTAAAGGGTACTTCGGTAGGGACCACCACCAACCTGGATGGTGATTTCTCTATTACCCTGCCCGATGGCGCCCGGACATTGGTTTTCACGCGGATTAACATGTCAACCACAGAAGTTGAAGTAGGCAATCAATCCGTTATTAATGCCACCATGCAGACTACCGATAAGGTACTGGATGAGGTGGTTGTAACCGGGGTGGGCACAGGAGTAAGCAAACGAAAAGTTGCCATTGCCATCGAAAGCATTTCTGCCAAAGACCTGCCAAAAGTTCCACAAGGTTCCATTGACCAGGCCCTGATTGGAAAAATACCGGGTGCCCAGATCACTTCCATTTCAGGTCAGCCTGGCCAGCAGGCTGCCATTATCCTCAGAGGTATCAACACACTCAGCTCCACTCAGCCAATGATACTGGTGGATGGAATTCAGATCAACAGTTCCAGTAACCGTAATGGAACATTAACTTCAGATGATAACCAGGGCAGAGGTAACCTGGTTTCCACTAATCAGTCATCCCGCCTTTCCGATCTTGATCTAAGCAATATCGAGAGGGTAGAGGTAATTCAGGGTGCTGCTGCCGCCACTATTTATGGAGCACAGGGTGCCAATGGAGTTATTCAGATCTTCACCAAGAAAGGTGCACGTAATGGGAAGACCACAATTACAGTTAACAGCCGCATAAGCGTTGACGAGGTTTTGCGTGGAAAATTAAAACTGGCTGATCATCACTTTTATGAAACGGATGCAGAGGGTTATATCATTTCCAATGCCAATACCCGCCTGGCACCTGATCCTCAAACGGGTCAAACACTGCAGCCTAAACTACCCGCCAGCCTGGTAACTGCAATAAACGATAAACCTTACAAGGAGAAATTGTATGATAACCTTGGTGCCACATTTATCGATCATCCAACTACCTATAATAACAGCGTGAGTATTTCCGGAGGTAAGGATAAATTTGATTATGCGCTTACTCTTTCTCACCTGATACAGGAAAGCATACTCTCTGGCCGCTATAAAAGATCCAATGCATCTGTGAACCTCGGGGCTGAACTGTTTAAGAATTTTACAATGCGCAGTAGCACACAGATACTTTATGGCGACAATAGAACTGGTGGTATAACCGGACAGAACAATATCAATAGCCCGCTGAACTCCGTACTGCTTACAAGACGTTACCTGGATATTACCAGGAAAGATGCGTTGGGCAATTATATAGTGCATCCGCAGGTTGGGGAAACATCTGCTTCTCCACTTTACACCCGCCAGTTCAGAAAATGGAGATCAGAAACAATGCGTGCGTTACAAAGTTTCAACCTGAACTATAAACCATTCCCTTTCCTGGAACTGGATTATAAATTCGGGATCGATAATTACCGGTATGATTATACTGACCTGATCGCCTATCAGCAGAATACATTAACTCCTTCATTAGGAATTACTCCTTTGAATGGAAGGCTTACCAGGGATTATTTTAACGAAACCTTTTTGAATTCACTGGTAAGTGCATTTATCCGGACAAATTTTGAAAGGGATTTTAATTTAAATGTCCCCATCAATACCACTACACAGATTGCTTATGATTATCGCAGGAATAAATACCGGAATCTGCTTACACAGGGAACCGGCTTTACTCCATTTCCGCCCAATAACATGAATGGAACAACTCCTGCCCTGACAGAAAACAATACAGACTTCATCACGTTTGGATACCTGGTCAATCAGCGTATTGATTTTGGTGAAATTTTTGGCGTATCTGGAGGCTTGAGAGTTGATTACTCTTCAGCATTTGGTTCTGGCTCTGATCCTTTTGTTTTTCCAAGAGCCGATGCTTATGTGCGCATGACCCAGTTTAATTTTCTGAAATCACAAAGAGCAATTACAGAATGGAAATTGAGAGGTGCCTGGGGTAAAGCAGGTATTCAGCCATTACCGTATGATCGTTTCATTACGCTCATTAACGGGAACTTTGGAACCAATGGATACCTGGCTACCAACTCTACTTCCAATAATCCGTTGCTGGATGTGGAAGTTTCAACAGAAGCTGAAGGCGGAACAGATGTTTCCTTCCGGTTTGGCTCCGGAAAATCTTTCCAGAATGTTCGCCTGAGTGCAACTTATTGGGACAGAACAAGCAAATCCGTTATCCGTCCAATTGACCTGGCCCCCACACTGGGTGCAACCGCCATCATTGATAATGCAATTGATATAAAATCACACGGAATACAGGCTTCTCTGGATATGGATGTGATTAATAAAGACAATTTCAGCTGGGACTTTGGTATTCGTTTCGGCGCATCAAAAACAACTCTGGAAAGGATAAGCAATGGAAAGGACATAGCGTTGGGAGGCACTGGTTCAGGACAATTTGTATTGGCTCAGGGATATAGCCTTGGTGCATTCTTTGGTTTCACTCCGTTAACGAGTGTTGATCAGGTAAATTCTGCAAAGGTTAGATATATCCCTGCTACTGAAGTTCAGAATTATGAGATCGTGAATGGTTATGTAGTAAATAAAGCAACCAAACAGGTACGGTTTACAACTGACCTGGCTCCAATCGGAGATCCCAATCCGAAGTTCAATATGACCTTCCTGAACAATTTCACACTGTTTAAGAATCTTTCTATTGTAACGCAACTTGACTGGACTTATGGCAATGATATATATAACCAGACAAGACAGTGGTTATACCGTGATTATCTGAGTGGTGATTTTGATAAGGCCGTAACGATCAATGGTGAAACAAAACCCTTCGTTAATTATTATACTTCATTGTATAATACCAATAATGCCAGCACCTATTTTGTAGAGAAAGGTTCATTCCTCCGTATGCGTGAGCTGACACTGAATTACAATTTCACAAAATTGCTGAAAGTGCCATTTATCAGCAATGCACAGCTTTCTCTGTCTGGACGTAATCTGTTTACCATCACCAATTATACTGGTATGGATCCGGAAGCAGCTGCAGCATTGAATAACCCGCTGCGCAGGGGTGTAGATCTGTTTTCCTTCCCCAACTTCAGGACTTATCAGGTGGGATTAAACCTTGGATTTTAATCAATAAAAAATATTCAGATGAACCGCTCATATAAGTTTATTATTCACAATGGAAATCATTTAAGCGCTCCATCTGACCTATTTATAAAATAAAATTTTAACAGATGAAACGAATAAATAAATTTCTTCTTCTTTTAATGGCTACAACACTGATCAATAGTGGTTGCAGCAAAAAAGAACTGGATCTTAGCAACCCTAATGTGCCAGGTATGCCTGCACTTGATACGGAAGAAGGCATCATCAGGTTAGGAACAGGTGTTCAACGCAAGTTTGGCTGGCAAAACCAGTATGATTACTGGTGGATGGTAATGACATTCCACAATACCATGGGTGATATGACCTGGAGTTCTGTGGGAAATTTTGGGATGCGCTGGGCCAACCAGGTAGAGAAAATTATCCTGGATAATGGAACCGTATTGACTCCGCCCCAGGGAGGACCTCAGGGCCAGGAATTGAAGAACAGGAATACCAGATCAAATGGTGATCAGAATGTAATGAACTATGAATGGACCGCCATGTACGGTGTAAATAACCAGGCCAATCTTATTCTGTCACAGCTGGAAAGCCCTACCCTTATTTTGACTGGAAATGCAGAAGCCAAAAAGAATACCCTGAAAGCCTGGGCCTACTGGTGGAAGGGTTTTGCCTATTCAAGGATCGGTTCCATGTATGTTTCCGGTATTATCAATAATACATTCAACGAAACAAATAGTGACTTTAAGGATAGAAATGCGATCATCGCGGAAGCTACTGTCAATTTCGACAAATGTGTTACTGCGCTGAATGCAATAACTGATGTAGCCACTTATAATGGTGTAATGGATAAACTGATCATTTCCTTTACCAAAATAGGTAAAGGCGGGATCTTTTCTCCTGCAGAATGGAAGAGACAGATAAATACTTACAAGGCCAGAAATATCCTGGTAAATAAAAAGCCAGCCGATATCACAGCAGCAGAATGGACAAACATAATGACGCTGACCCAGGATGGAACTCTTCCGGCCGACAAAATTCTCACTATGCGTTCAGCAGATGCACAGGATGTAGTTGCTCAAACAGCCTGGTCTCCCTTCCGTTTAACAACCAATGCCTGGGAATTTGTAAGTGAAAGATGGATCCAGGAATTCAAGACAGGTGATGCACGCAAAACAAGAAACCTGGTAACAAGAGCAAATCCTGCCGTAAATCAGTCTGGTCGTGGTTTCCAGTATGGAACCCGTTATGATCTTAAGCTGGTTGAAAATGGTGGAGATTATGTTTCTGCCATTGCAGGACGCGCAGAAATTCCAGTTGCCTGTACGTATGAGGAGAATGCACTCACAAGAGCCGAAGCAATGATCCGCACTAATAATATAGAAGGAGGTCTGGCGCTTATTGATGCGGTGAGAACTTATCAGAATGCACAACTGCCTGCTGTTGCCGGTACTGGTTTAACACTTGCTCAGGCGCTTGATGAACTGTATCGGGAAAGAAGGATTGCGCTGTTTGAAAAAAACACACCATTCTATGATTATCGCCGCTTTGGATTTGCCTGTAAAGGATGTCAGCGTACAGGAACCGTGGTGTTAGGACCTGGTGGTGCAGTGAATACGAATGCAACTATCGTATATAATTACATGGATTATTTTGATGTGCCACTGAATGAACTTGATTTTAATGTGCCTGGAGCGGGCTCGGCAGATGTAGTATTTCCGTATTAATGTTATGTGAAGGGAACCCAATATACTGCCCCGGTCCAGATTATTATCTGGATTCCGGGGCAGTTTTCTTATAAATCCTCGTTATTATTCTTTCACGGTTTCTTTATTCAGCCAATCTTTCAGCATAGTGCCAACGATCTGTGTCCATCCACCTTCGAAATTTTTCCTTGCAAAAACCGCTGTAGCAGGGAAAGTTTCCAGGCCCTCATGGGTGAGTCTTACAGTTGTTTTATTCCCGGAAGGAAATAATTCCCATGTTACAAAGGAATTTCCCGGCGTGTCTTTGTAGCGCCAGCTATGTTTCAGTTTTTTTTGCGGCTCTACTTCAATTACTTTACAGATGTGGTAATAAATGATATCATCCATTTGGCCAGTAAAGGTGAACTCGGTTCCTACTTCTGGTTTGAAACCCTTGATATCTTCAAAATACCATTGCTTAAGTTGTTTAATGTCTGTAATTGCCTTCCAGACTCTTTCAGCCGGCGCATCATAAGTGCGCTCAATGACAAAGGGAGTTGCGCTCATTGTATTTGTTTTAAATGATGTATGATTTGATAATAATTACCTTAGGCTATTTATCTTACTTTCCTTTTCTGTTTCCCAGCGCTTTGTTTAGTTTTCTTCGTTTCTCCCTCCAAAAACGTTCCTAAAGCATCCAGTTTCTTTGTCCAGAATTCACGGTATTGTTCCACCCACTGTGATACTTCATTCAGTTTTTCCATTCTTGCTTTGCAATACCGCTCACGTCCCTGCTGGGTGATAACAATAAGACCACACTCCGTCAGGATCTTCATATGTTTGGAAATGGCGGGTCTGCTCACTGTAAAATTTTCAGCCACGGCATTCAGGTTCAGTGACTGGTAGGCAATCATGTTCAGTATTTCCCTTCGCGTGGGGTCTGCAATTGCCTGAAATACGTCTCTTCTCATTTGATTGATTAAAGGATTTATGTTACCGATCGGTTACAAATGTATAAGAAACCGTTCGGTTACGCAAATTTAATTTGAGGATGGGTCTGGCCGAGCCGCAGAAAGCTGTAAAGGATAAGGAATTGCTGTCGCAAAAGGCCTTATTATTGCCGCAAACAGCACCCTTCACTGAACTTACTCCATGCTAGATTTGTTGTGTCAAAAAAAATACAACCATGAATCAATCCGAAAAGGTTATCAGTGATTTCGAAAAAAACGCCAATGAATTTTATGAATTACTTTCTTCCTTCTCCCAGGAACAGTTCAATGAAATTCCATTTGAAGGAAGTTGGACCGCAGGAAAAGTAGGTCGTCATATTTATAAGGCATTATTCAATTTGCCCAAAACACTGCAGGGCCCTGTTACCCCATCGGAAAGAACACCAGATGAATTGGTAGCGCCCATCAATAAGATATTCCTGGATTATACCATCAAGCTAAAATCTCCAGAGTTCATCATACCGGAGGACAAGGAGTATGACAGGCAGGAAATGCTGACTGCCTACCAGGCCAAGATCAAAGAAACCCTGGATACTGTCCGGCCGCTTGATCTTACAGCCGTTACGGCCTTTGAATTGCCAACCATTGGACATCTGACCCGCATGGAGATCATCTATTTTTCTGGTGTACATATCCAGCGTCACGCCAGACAGCTGAAGAAAATACAGGGGCATTTTTCACCCGCCGCATCCTGACCCCTGACAGGAATATATTCCATCATTATAGTAAAACCTGACATTGAAGTGCCTTACTGGCAGGCGTAATTTAACATCCTGAAAATCCTTGATTTGCCGGATGCAAATTTTCCTAACGATTGTGGATCAGATAAGTTATGAGACCTGCCTTGCCATATTGCACTAATGAAAGTATTGTTCTGCCCCCGAATAGCTTCCGGACAGGCAATTCCTCCATCTTTTTGGCAAGCCCGCTAATTTCTTACTGCAGATACTTCGTTCCGGAATTTGCCTGTTTTAACTAGTACTATTGGCTGCTTATGTTTATCAAGAAGTATTTTGAAGAGTTTGAACTGAATGATACCCGTTGCACAAAAGGCCGGACCATCACTGAAACCGATATTGTGATCCATGCCGGACAGTCCGGTGATTTTTTCCCTCATCATATGGACGAAGAATGGTGCAAAACGCAGCCTTTCAAAAAGAGGATTGCACATGGAACCCTGATCTTTACAATAGCCATAGGCCTTACTGCAGATGTGGCCAATGAAGTGGCAATGACCTATGGTTATGAACGGCTTCGTTTTATAAAACCGGTTTTCATCGGGGATACCATAAATGTAAAGGTTACCATAAAGTATAAAACGGATCATAAGAGACCGGGATTTGGATTGGTTACTGAACTGGTGGAAGCCACCAATCAAAACCAGGAACTGGTGATGGTGTGTGAGCATATTTTACTCGTGAACAAGAAAAACGCTTAGGAATGGCGGATATAATATTAAATGGTATCACATGGGGCCATAGCCGTGGATTGACCCCTCTGCTGGCGATGGCACAACGCTATTCCGAATTATATCCCGGAATTGAGATAAGGTGGAAAAAAAGGACACTCCAGGAATTTGCAGACTTCCCCATTGAAAAGCTGACCGCTGAGTATGACCTGCTGATCATTGATCACCCCTGGGTAGGATGTGCTGCTGCCACAAAATGTGTTTTGCCACTGGAAGAATATCTTACCAAAGAATACCTGCAGGACCAGCTGGATAATTCCACAGGAGAGTCTCATCGCAGCTACCATTATCAAAATAGTCAGTGGGCATTGGCGATTGATGCTGCCACTCCGGCGGCCAGCTACCGGGCTGATCTTATGGAAAAAAATAAGAGAGCTGTTCCACGCACCTGGCAGGAAGTGATTGCATTGGCAAAAGAAGGAAAAGTGGCAGTACCGGCCGTTCCTATTGATCTGCTGATGAATTTTTATAGTTTCTGCATTGCACATGGACGAGAACCATTTTTGAATAAGGCTGAAGTGATTGATGAACCTACCGGTATCTGTGCCATAGAAACCATGAAGGAATTGTATGGTCTGATAGATCAAAAACTGTTTGGCTGCAATCCAATAGCAGTGGCAGAACTGATGACAAAAACGGATGATTACTGGTATTGTCCTTTCGCATATGCCTATTCAAATTATTCAAGAATTGGATATGCAGCAAACCTGTTGAACTATGGCCAGGTGGTTTCCTATAATGGACAGTTACTAAAAACAACCATTGGTGGAACAGGAATTTCAGTTTCTGCTTTTTCCAGGTATCCTGGGATAGCGCTTGATTTTGCACGTATGGCTGTTTCTGGAGAATGTCAGCGTACAATATATGTTCAACATGGAGGGCAACCGGGCCATCGTTCTGCATGGGAGGATGCAACTGCCAACCAACTTACCAATAATTTCTTTAAAGAAGTATTGCCAGTAATGGAGAATGGGTATCTGCGGCCGAGGTATAATGGATATCTTCATTTTCAGGATCTGGCCGGTGATCCATTACAACAATGTCTGTTGCAGGATAGCGATCCATTGAGCGCATTGAAGGAAATGAATAAAATATACCGGGAAAGTATAAAGAACGGACAACCTATTATAACTGTATGATCAATTTGCCATTAAAGGGATTAGTTGTGCTGGAATTCAGTCAGTATTTGTCTGGACCCTCCGCAGGGTTACGATTGGCTGATCTGGGTGCGAGGGTGATCAAGATAGAGCGTCCCAATGGTGGTGATGCAGGCAGAAAATTATCCATCAAGGATCTTTGGGTGGATGAGAGCTCTTTGCTTTTTCATACCATTAATCGAAATAAAGAAAGTTTCTCGGCCAACCTGAAAGACAAAAAAGATCTGGAAGCTGTAAAGAAACTGATTGGGAAGGCAGACGTATTGATTCATAATTTCAGACCTGGTGTAATGCAGAAGAACGGCCTGGATTATGAGACCGTAATGCAGTTGAACCCGCGAATGATCTATGCGGAGATATCGGGCTATGGGAAAGAAGGCCCCTGGAAATTGAAACCCGGCCAGGACCTGTTGCTACAATCCATAACCGGTCTGGCTTATACTACTGGAAATGGGCAAAATGCGCCAGTCCCTTTTGGTGTAGCTATTGTTGATATATTATGTGGTGCGCAACTGGTACAGGGGATTCTGGGTGCACTGATCCGCAGACAGAAGACCGGAAAGGGAGCACTGATAGAAATAAGTTTGCTGGAGTCATTACTGGATTTCCAGTTTGAGTTATTGACAACCTATTATACCAACCGGCGTCAACCCGAAAGAAGTAATGTAAATAACGGTCACCCCTTATTGAGTGCACCTTATGGAATTTATAAAACAGCAGATGGATACCTGGCATTAGCTATGATGGATATTCATGCGTTGTCAAAAGCAATTGACTGCAAAGCGCTGGAAAAATTTTCAAAAGACCAGGCATTTTCAGGCCGGGATGAAATAAAAACCGTCATAGCCAGTCATTTGCTGACAATGCCAACTGCATATTGGTTAAAGCAATTGCAAACTGCTGCACTATGGGCAATGGAAGTATTTGACTGGGAGAAAATGGTAAGCCATGAAGCCTACCAATGTCTGCAGATGGAACAAAAAATTAAAGCGGGGGATACCGGGTTTACAACCACCCGTTGTCCTATACGTATCAATAATCAACGGATATTTTCATCCAAACCTGCACCAAAGTTGGGTGAACATACAGAACAGGTACGTGCCGACTTTATAAACTAATGCGTGTATGAATTTATTACAGGACATATTGGTAGTGGATTTCAGCCAGTTCTTATCAGGTCCTTCCGCTTCATTGCGATTGGCAGATATGGGAGCGCAGGTTATTAAAATAGAAAGGCCTGGCTCAGGTGATATTTGCCGCCAGTTATATGTTTCAGATGTAAAGATTGAAGGTGAGTCAACCATATTTCACGCTATCAACCGCAACAAGCAGAGCTATGAAGCGGATATCAAGGATCCTGAAGACCTGGAAAAGGTAAAACAATTGTTGAGGCAGGCTGATGTGATGATGCATAATTTCCGTCCGGGTGTTATGGAACGGATCGGCCTGGATTATGAATCAGTTAAAAAGATTAACCCAACCATTATATATGCAGAAGTAACAGGGTATGGTAATGAAGGTCCCTGGAAGGATTTACCTGGCCAGGACCTTTTGTTACAGGCTGCTTCCGGGCTTACCTGGCTAAGCAATAATTATGATGAGAATCCCACACCCATGGGAGTTGCAGTAGTAGATATTATGGGGGGTACTCATATTGCGCAGGGAATCCTGGCTGCCTTATTCCAACGCGGGATTTCCGGGGAAGGGGCACTGGTACAGGTGAGCATGTTTGAAAGCATTCTGGATTTTCAGTTTGAAGTGTTGACCTGTTATTATAATGACGGCAACCAGCTACCGGTGCGCAGCAGTATCAACAGCGGACACGCTTATGTTGCCGCGCCGTATGGGATCTATAAAACCCGGGATGGGTACATTGCACTGGCCATGGGGAATATTTTATTACTGGCGCAGTTGCTGCAATGTGAAGCATTGAAAGAATTCTCTGACAATAATGACTGGTTTACCCGGCGGGATACGATCAAGCAGGTGCTGGCTGAACATTTGCAGAATAACGAAACCCAATACTGGCTTGATATTTTAGAAAAAGCAGATGTATGGTGTGCACCTGTACTGGATTATGAAAAGCTGGTGAAACAGGAAGGTTACCGGGCATTGAATATGGAGATTGTAGTAAAAACAAGTAATGGGTTATCGGTGACCACTACACGTTGCCCCATCAGGGTGGATGGCAAAATACTTGTGTCAGAAAAAGGTGCTCCTGTGTTGGGAGAGCATAATGAGGAAATTGAACACCAGTTCGGATTATTAAACGAATTACAGAATAGCAATTAAGCCAGCATGATCATTGATACGCATGTACATGTATGGGATCTTGATAAAGCTGAATATCCCTGGCTGGAGGGAGATAGTTCTTTGTTGAACCAGACCTGGAGGCTGGAGCAACTGGAGGAGGAAAGAAAAAAAGTGGGTGTTTCAGCCGGAGTGCTGATTCAGGCTGCATCAAATCTGGAAGACACAGATAATATGTTGCAGGAAGCGGAGAAACATGACTGGATAAAAGGAGTGGTAGGATGGATTCCATTGCAACAACCGGAAGCGGCCCGGAATTTATTGGATACAAAATATTTCAGGCATCCCTATCTCAGAGGAGTAAGGCACCAGATACATGATGAACCAGATCAGAAATGGTTGTTGCAAAAACCGGTGATCGATAGCTTACGGTCATTGGCAGAGCGTGATATTCCTTTTGATATTGTTGCGGTATTGCCTGAACAGATTGAAACGGCCATTAAGGTATCAGAAATGATCCCGGGACTGAGAATGGTATTTGACCATCTTGCCCAACCGCCGATAGCTACCAAAGAACGATATGGCAGATGGGGTGAGTTGATGAAGGAGGCAGCACAGCATCCAAACCTTTACGCCAAGATATCCGGATTGGGTACTGCTTCAAAGAATTTCGAGAACTGGAAAGAAGATGATCTTTTTCCTTACATAGAATATGTGTTACAGCAGTTTGGCACAGAAAGATGTTTTTGCGGAGGAGACTGGCCAGTATCCCAATTAGCAGGAAGCTATGCCCAAATATGGAAAGCGTATCAGACAATTCTAGATAGATTATTGAATAAGGAAGACATTGAAAAAGTGTTTTTCAAAAATGCGATGAGGTTTTATGGGCTAAGGGTATAAGCCATAACCCTCCTTCAAAAAGAATCGATGGAAGTTATTAACGGAGTACTTTACCACGCAGTAGGAGCATCAAGTGCAGCTCTTTGCTATACACCTCAGAAGAAGGTGAACGGCTGGGCCTGGCAAACCTATTGGCTGGCGCAGGCTTTGGTGTGCTGGTTACTCCTTCCCATCATTGTAGCCTTTCTTACCATTCCGCAATTGATGACGGTTTTGAAGGAGGCGCCAGGTGCCGCTATGTATAAAACATTCCTGCTGGGTATGGCTTATGGGATAGGAGGAACAGCATTTGGAATTGCCATTCGCTATGTTGGATTTTCACTGACCTATGCCATTGCAGTTGGCATAAGCTGTGTATTGGGAACATTATTGCCGCCATTGGTGAATGGAACAATAGGGGATGTCTTAAAAAGCAGCGGCTCACTATACATTTTTGGTGGGGTTGTGATGGGAGCCATTGGAATTGGGCTTTGTGGTATGGCTGGAAGGAGCAAGGAAAAAGATATTGAGCAGATAAAAAATAATGCGGGTCAATTTTCGTTAGCCAAAGGGTTACCTCTCTGTTTATTAGCGGGCGTTCTTTCTGCCCTGTATGGATTTTCCCTGGACCAGGGACAGCCCATAGCTGAGGTAGCAGCACAGTATGGCGCAGGAAATTTCCAGGGAAATGTGATCTATATTTTTTCTAATTCCGGCGCTTTTGTTACAACACTGCTTTATTGTTTATACCTGCATAATAAGGAAAAGACCTTACATCAATATACTACAGCAGGCAGTAGTGGGCTAGGGGTAAATTACCTGATGTCCATTCTTACCGGCTTTCTGTGGTATGGTCAGTTCTTTTTCTATGGCCTGGGTCATGTGCGAATGGGGGAATATAAATTCACCAGTTGGGCCATACATATGATCATGCTGGTTTTGTTCAGTAATATTGCAGGTCTGATCCTGAAAGAGTGGAAGGGGTGTAGTAGACGCACCCGTTTATTATTATTAATTGCATTGCTGGTTTTGATAGCAGCAGTACTAATACTGACCTATGGAAACTCTATCAGCTAAGCGTGTATATAAAATGAGCAAGCCTGAACCCATAGTTCAACCTTCCCAGGCCTCCTTTGGAGAACTGGGAGTATTTGTTATCGGTGCCGGGGGTATTGTTAATACAGCCCATTTACCTGCATACCAGATGGCTGGTTTTCAGGTAAAGGGTATCTATGATCTAAATTTCAATAAAGCAAAACATACAGCAGAAAAATTTGGTATTCCTTACGCATTCAAAACCATTGAGGAAATGCTGGATCATGTTCCTTCCAATGCTGTATTTGATGTAGCAGTTCCGGGATCAGCCATGATACAGATACTTCAGCAGTTACCACCCCATTCATCAGTGTTATTGCAAAAGCCGATGGGAGAGAATCTTGCCGCTGCGGAGGAGATACTGGAGATCACACGCACCAAGAAAATGAATGCGGCTGTCAACTTTCAGTTGCGCTACGCACCTTTTATAAGGGAAGCCCGCAAGATGATCAATGAGGGGGCGATAGGTGAGTTGAATGATATAGAGGTTAATATTAATGTACATACACCCTGGTATACCTGGGATTTCCTATTGAAGAGTCCACGCGTAGAGATTTTATACCATAGTATCCATTATATAGATCTGATCAGAAGTTTTTTGGGAAATCCCGAATCAGTCTATGCCAAAACAACCAAGCACCCGGCCATGAAGAATATGGCTCCTGTGCGAAGTAATATCATCATGGATTATGGAGAAATGATAAGAGCCAATATTCTTACCAATCACAGTCACGTATATGGACGCCGGCACCAGACTTCCTTTATCAAGTGGGAAGGAAGCAAGGGTGCGATCAAGATCAGTTTTGGGGTATTGAAAAATTATCCGCAGGGTGAGCCAGACAAGTTTGAATATGTGGTTACTGAAAATGGAAAATTTACCGACTGGAGAACCAAATTTATTGATGGCAGCTGGTTTCCGCATGCTTTCATCGGAAGTATGGAACAGGTGATGCTGGCTGCAACAGGCAAGATAGCCAAACCGGATAACTCTGTGGAAGACTGCATTTTTACCATGGCCTGTGTGGAAGCCGCGTACAGGTCAAGTGAACAGGGAGGAGTAAGGCCCGGCGCATTATAATAATGAAATCAAGAGTTTCTCTTTCATATAGCACGCAAATTAGCAATCCGGGGAGACGGTTCTCCGTTTCCCCTCTTTTTTTGTTGCTGTCATTCCTCTCTATATTTCTTACTTCAGCTATTTATAGTCGTGAGCCTTTGAAGTCTGTTGTTATAGTAAGTCAGTCAAATGCTTCACCCCGCATAAAATATGGTACAGACAGACTTGCCAATGCATTGAAAGCATCGGGATATTCTGTAACCATTTCAAAAAATATCATTTCAACTTCTGCCCAATTAATAGTTGTTGCGGAATTAAAAAGCTCACTGGCATCTCAGGCGATGCGAAAATGGTATTTTGACATTGGCGTTCCTGGAAAAGAAGGATATGCTATTTCAGTTGCAAAAAATGGAGTGATTCTGGTTGAAGGTGGGGATGGCTCAGGAATATTGTATGGATGTCTTGAACTGGCACAAAGAATAATTAAAGAGAAAAAGATCCCTTCAGAACTTTGGATTAACGAAAAGCCGGAGATGGTATTAAGAGGAGCCTGTATCGGAGTTCAAAAGCCTTATT
>CAMLGP010000012.1 GCA_946479535.1 uncultured Bacteroidota bacterium | reverse complement strand
TAATCGTTCCATTCATTGGCATTAAACTGATTGACCTTCTATTAGCGTTATTCATGTAATAATTAAAGAATCAGAAATGAAAAAGAACTTATTAATATCTCTGAAACTTACCGTAGTAATGATCCTGTTATGCGCGGTGATTTACCCGTTACTGATTGCAGGCATTGGGAAACTGGCGCCGGGCGGTGGCAAAGGCTTAACTGTTAAAGTAAGTGGTAAAGTGGTGGGTTATGAAAGATTAGGCCAGAAGTTTACGGAAGACAAATATTTCTGGGGCCGCCCTTCTGCCGTCGAATACAATGCGGCCGGTTCTGGCGGTTCCAATAAAGGACCTTCTAACCCGGATTATCTGCAAGTAGTTAAGGACAGGATCGATAGTTTCCTGGTTCATAACCCCGGAATAAAAAGAGAGCAGATACCTGCGGATTTGGTTACAGCATCAGGTAGTGGACTCGATCCTGACATTTCATCTGCCGCTGCCTATATACAGGCAAAAAGAATATCAACTATCCGAAATATACCAGAGAACAAAATTAAAGCCCTTGTTGACAGTCATGTTGATAAACCATTGGCTGGGATTCTTGGACCATCAAAAGTGAATGTTCTCAAATTAAATGTCGCGCTGGATGAACTTAAATAAGGACTGTTAGACCGGCAACAGTCTACCTTTAACTTTGTTTGCATGGAGCAACTGGAAACAAATTTGGGAATACTTCAAAACAATCTTCCCGGCAAAGGCAGGTTGAAGATCTACATCGGAATGAGTGCCGGTGTAGGTAAGACTTATCGCATGCTTCAGGAAGCGCACAACCTGCTGCGAATGGGAGTAAATATAAAAATTGGCTATGTAGAAACTCATAACAGAAAGGAAACACAAGCTTTGATTGAAGGATTACCGCTTGTTCCACGACGCAAAGTTTTTTATAAAGGAAAACAACTGGATGAATTGGATGTGCAGGCTGTTCTTTTACTGCACCCGGAAGTGGTGATCATCGATGAACTGGCACATACCAATATTCCGGGGAGTAAAAATGAAAAACGCTGGCAGGATGTACTGGAGATACTGGATGCAGGAATTGATGTTATTTCGGCAGTTAATATTCAGCATATCGAAAGTATCAACGAAGATGTAAAGGCCATAACCGGGGTAGATGTTAAAGAAAGGGTACCTGATAAGCTATTACAGATCGCCAATGAAGTGATCAACATAGATCTGAGTGCTGATGACCTCATAAGCAGGCTGAAAGAAGGAAAGATATATGACTCCAGCAAAGTACAGCAGGCCTTGCAAAATTTCTTTATGCCCGAAAAGATCCTTCAATTGCGGGAGTTGGCATTGAAAGAAGTGGCCGGCCAGGTGGAAAGAAAAGTTGATTATGAGATCACGGCTAAAGATAAACCCTGGCGGCATGAGCGGTTTGTGGCCTGTATATCCTCCAATCATGAAACGGCACAGGCAATTATTCGAAAAACTGCCCGGCTTGCGTCTTATTATAACAGCAAATGGTATGTTTTATATGTACAAACGCCCAGGGAAACACCAGATAAGATACCATTGGCAAAACAACGGCATTTAATCAATAATTTTAAGAACGCAACGGAGCTGGGAGGTGAAGTGATCCAGAAAAAAGCTGATAATATAATGATGGGCATTATAGACCTGATAGAAGAAAAAAATGTCACAACAGTTTGTATAGGCAAACCACATCTCAAACTATGGCAGATCATTTTGAGAACCGGTCTATTTAACAAATTACTAAAGACATTATCAAAAAATGAAGTTGATCTCGTTATTCTATCCTGATGGCAACCACAGTAAAAAATAAAATACGGTTGGGGACCCTGTTCCTTTTCCTGCTTGTACTGCTTTCCTGCGGAATAGGAATATTCCACCTGGTACGACTAAAAAATGATACCAACCAGATTGTGAAGAATAATTATGAATCCCTGGATTATTGCCATCATCTTCAACGTTTCCTGGATAGCACAACATTTGACAGGCAGCGGTCTATTACACTCTTTGACAGCATTCTAAAGCTTCAGGAAACCAACATAACTGAGGTTGGAGAAAAAGATGCTACCCGTGAGATCAGGGAGGCATTTACATCCTATGCAAAAGGTGATTCAATGGGTCAAAAACAAATTCGATCCGGCATTCAGCATGTTCTCACTTTAAATATGGCAGCTATAGAACATAAGAATGAAAAAGCAGCTAATACCGCCAATAAAGCACTCACCTATATTTCTTTACTGGCTGCTATAGTTTTCCTTGTTGGTTTCACCTTTTCATTCAATTTTCCTGCCGTACTTACAAATCCTATCAACGCATTGACAGAAGGTATTCAGGAAATCAGCAGAAAAAACTATCAACACCGGATTCACATGGACCGGAAAGATGAATTTGGCCAGATGGCTCAATCCTTTAATGATATGGCCGAACGCCTTGAATATTTTGAAAACAGCAACCTGAATAAGATCATTTTTGAAAAAACCAGAGCTGAAGCTGTGATCAACAGCCTGAAAGAAGCAAGTATTGGAATTGACAGAAATGATACGATCCTGTTTGCCAATGACCAGGCACTTCAGTTATTGGGTTTACAGGCAAAAGATCTGGTAAGCAAATCAGTTACCGAAGTAAGCAAAAAAAATGATCTGTTCCGGTTCCTGATTGAAGAGAAGGGAAATATTCCTTTTAAAGTTGTACTGGATAACCGCGAAAACTATTTTACTAAAGAAATAATGGACATCTCGCAAGATAACACAAGCAGCAGGGTCATTGTTTTGCGGAATATTACCTCTTTCAAAGAATTGGATGTAGCCAAGACTAATTTCATTGCCACCATATCCCATGAGCTCAAAACACCACTGGCTTCTTCTGATTTTAGCCTCAAGCTGCTGGAGGATCAACGGACAGGTAAACTTTCCAACGAACAATTGGAGCTTCTCCACAATCTAAAACAGGATAATCAGCGAATGTTGCGGATACTGAGTGAACTGCTGAATATGTCACAGGTGGAATCTGGCAAGATTCAACTGGATGTTTCGGAAACAGACCCTGTTCGCATTGCAGAAGCAGCCTTAGATTCAGTATTGTCTACTGCAAAGGAAAGGGATGTAGTGATCGCGCGGAATTTCCAGAAGGATCTGGGCATGGTAAATGCTGATGCTGAAAAAACTTCATGGGTATTAAATAATTTTTTAACGAATGCCATTAAATATTCACCAGAAAAAAGCAAAATCGAGATCATTCTGAAAAAAGAAGACCATCAAATTCAATTTGCAGTAAGTGACCAGGGAGCCGGTATCCCTAATGAATATCTTTCCAGGATATTTGACCGCTTCTTCAAAGTTCCCGGTTCAAAGCCGGGAGGAACTGGATTAGGACTTGCTATTTCAAAAGAATTTATTGAAGCCCAGGGAGGGCATATCTGGGTAAAAAGTGAAATTGGTATTGGAACCACTTTTGGATTCCAGTTACCTTCCACTGCTTCTACCTCCAAACGGGAATCCTGATATAGCTATCATTAAACCATTCTATTTTTAAAGGTTCTCCTGCATCAGCTATTGTCTCATCGCTCACATTTTTGCCGGTACCGTAATTAATTTGTGCAAACGAGTTTTTATTTACATTCAGGACAAGCAATAAGCGATTTCCCTTTTCAATTTTTTTGCAGACAAGCCTTGAACGCTGAAAAGGAATAGTTTCAATTTTTCCGGGCGTTAAAAGCCTCCGTTTACTCATATCATTTGCATAGCTGGCTCTTCCCAGGAAATAAGCCAAACTGAAATATTTGCCGTCCGGCAATATCTCATACAAAGTCATTCCCACATCCATATCTCTTTTATTGATTCTCACTTTAAGATTTCCGCTAAACTGACCAGAAATAATAACTGATTGAGTGAGTGGTGCAGAAATAAAAGAAAGTCCTCCTGACAAGCCGTAATTGTCCTTAATAACGGGATTTGGGTAGTATTCATTATTCATAGTTGTCCTGTCTTTAAAGTCTGCCTCTTGCATCATACCAACAATAGACAAAGGCTTTTTTTCCATAAGTGATCTGTGGCCCATAGAACTGGAGTCCGACAAATAGAACTTAATTTCATTGTTGCTCATTTTTTCCAAAGAAGGAGCATGCATCCATTTATTAGCAGCCATAACTTCAAAATTGATTTTATCCTGCAGCAAGGCTGGTTTTTTTCCTCCTTTAAATACATAGTCAAACCACGCAAATGTGATCTCCTCTGTATTGATCAGTGCAACAGGATCTACCGCATATCCCCTAAGAAAAGGGCTTCCGCCCCGTTGGGCGCCAGCGTGATCATAAGGCCCTATAATTAGATAATGGTTGGCGTTCTTATTATACTTGTAATGCTCCGACAAATAGTAGAGGGCGGATATTTGTCCATCGTCATAATACCCGGTAATAGTTAAAACCGGAATATTGATCTTTGAATAATCCTGTTTATAAGGGATCATTCGCTGCCAGTATTCATCAAAATCCGGATGCCCTATCCAACGTTGGAACCATTTATTCGGTCTGCCATCCAGGCTATCGATTTTTTTGTAGGCAACACCACTCTCGTACCATCGCTGCTGCATAGCTGACCATCGGGGTGGATCATAGTAGGTTTCATTATCGAGGTATTTATTATTAGTCACATAAAATGCCCAACCATAATTTGCATTGAGGAATACATTGTTTTCCATTGGCAAACCGAGACCAGGAATTGCAGCAACATAAGGCACAATTGTTTTCAGGGCTGGATTCAGATGTTTGGTTGCTGCCCATTGAGAAAAACCATTATAACTACCTCCATACATTCCTACTCTTTTGTCGCTCCAGGGCTGGCGAGAGATCCAGTCAATTACTGAATTTACATCAGTTACTTCATGTTCATAGGGAGCAATTGAATCAGGACTTATTCCCTTTCCCCTGGAAAATGCCATTACTCCTGCGTAGCCATGAGCCGCCGCCGATTTGGCATAGTAATAATCATTTCCAGCATAAATAGTGAATTGCAGTGCTGTTGGCAGTCGCTCCTTCCTGGATCTGCTTCGTACAGCAACAGCCCAGATCCTGGCTTTTCCGGAAGGGACCAGGATCGAATCGTCAATAATATACCGCCGGTCATCCTCAGCTTTCAATAATGAAACTGAAGCGGGTTCAATCTCCTTATATACACTATAAAGAAGGTAGTTATTGCATAAAGACATTGCCCTTTCCTGTTCAATACTGTCTTTACTATTGCCTCCGGCAAGGTCACGATCCCATTCCTGTTTCATTGCAGCAATCCCATTACGTGAAATGAAGGCAGTAGATACATATAATTCCTTCTTATCATCGAGATATCCTATGGCCTCATTAAAATATTGCTTAAACAGGGGGCTGAATGCCTGACCTGTGGAAGCCTGTTTTTGTTTCGTTATGGCGTACAGATAAAATTGTATAAATAGCACATCAGCGTTAATATCTTTGTCAGAAGATAGTTTTCTCAATTTTTCGATTGATCGAATAGTTCCGGAATAATCCATGCAAAGTAACTGGTACCGAAATAGATTGGAAAGGTATCTCTGCTGGTCTTCCTCTCTATAATGCAATAACAGCTGTTCCGCTAACTTGTCCATATTAGTTTGTATTGAGACCTCGTTACCTATATCATGAGGAAAGTAATAACGCTGAGAATGTGAAAACAAAAAGCTGCCAAGGCATAATATTCCTATGCCAATGATTTTCTTCATAGTTCTTTATTTAAATAATTAAATACCCCGGAGTTGCCTGAATTTTACTGATTGCCTGCTGGAAATTTCCAGCCAGGGCCCCAATCTTAATTTTATCAGCAACCTGCTACCAGATAAAGTGTCAATATTTTCTATATAATCCAGATTAACAATTTCTGTGCGACTGATTCTGAAAAATTGGGGAGGGTCTAATAGCAATTCCCATTGACGTAGCGATTTTTTTAGAACAGCTTTACCTCCTCTAAAATGAACCTTCGTATAATTTTCCAGCGATTCCACAAGGCTGATCTCTTCCATTCTGATAAAATAACGCTTCTCTCCATCCCGGATAAAAAGTTGTTTTCCTCCGATAGATCCCTTCGCTGTCTGCTGAAGGGCAATTCTGGCTTTCTCAATTGCTCTTACAAATCTTTCTTCCCTTACAGGTTTCATTAAATAGTCAAGTGCATTTGCTTCAAAGGCACGGACTGCATATTGATCAAAAGCCGTTGTAAAAATTACCTGGGGAACCTCAACCAGGGATTCAAGCAGATCAAATCCTGAACCCTCTGGCATCTGTATATCCAGAAAAATCAGATCAGGCTTAAGACTCCCGATCTGTAGTTTAGCTTCCTCTGCATTTCTTGATTCACCCACTATTTCAAATTCCGGAAAAGCACGCAGTGATCTTTTCAGCTCTTCCCGCGCCGGTCGTTCATCATCTACCACCAATACTCTTATCTTGTCCATTCTGAATGATTTTAATGGTTGCCGATACAGTGTCTGGAGTTACCTGTTCAAGCCGGAATTCTGATTTGCCAGGAAATTGCAACTGAAGCCTTTCTTTTAAATTTGTCAACCCAACGCCTTTGCCCAGGTTACTATTAAGCCTGCCTGAGTTTTCAACATTTATTACCACCGTATTATTGCAGCGTGCGATCTCCACATGAATACGTCCACCTTCTTTTCTTTTATCTATTCCATGCTTGATCCCATTCTCTACGAGGGCCTGAATACTTAAGGGTGGAATTAATACCTGAGAATGAAGATCTTCCATTTCAATTTCTATTTGCAACCGCTCTTCAAATCGAAGTTTTTCCAGTTCCAGATAGTCTTTCACAAGCCCCATCTCTTCCTTAAGCTCTATCAATAATTCATTTGTATTGGAAAGGGAATGGCGAAGCAGCTCAGAAAGAAGGTCAATAGCACGCCGGGCAGCGCCAGGGTCGTCCTCAACAAGGAATTTAATATTATTAAGAGCATTGAAAAAGAAATGAGGATTGAGTTGTGCGGACAGATTACTCAACTGGGCTTCCTTGGCAATAATTAATAATCGGGCATTTTCCTTTGCCGTCCTGATCTGCAATTGAGAATAATGATACAGATGATAGCCAAGAACCCAAATAGCCATTAATCTTGTTCCGGTGATAAACACCGTAAGCCATCCATTTTTGAAATATTCACTGAACCCGGAGTGGAAGCCAGTATTAAACCAAACCCTTATCCAATACAATTTTTCAATCACCAGGAAAGCATATAGAATGGCCAAAACAAGAATTGCACTGATTGTCCAGGGCAGAAGCTGCTTAATAGTAAGACGGGTAAATCCATTCTTTAATGCAAATAAGCGGTAACAATGTGTAAGACCAACTCCAATCAACACATCTCCGATAAAATCTGCAATCCCCTGCCACCAGTTGAAATAAGGATTTAAAAATGCGATATATCCCCAGTAAAAAGATGCGATACTCCATCCTGCAAGTTGACAGGCCCAGTAAGGTGAAAGTAAAAACGATCTTTTCATGATTAAAGTGATGACAAATCAAAATAATGGCATATTTGTCAATCACTGCAGGGAGAGTGTACCAGTGTTGAAAAAGGGTTGACGAACGTAGCTGGCGCAAGCACCCAATAATGACCTTTCCTTCATTATCTTTGCCCCCTTAAACTGCACAGGTATGCTCAAAATCGGGGTTTTCGGCGTGGGCCATTTAGGGAAGTTTCACCTTAATAACTGGAAGGAAATCAAGAATGTAGACCTGGTGGGGTTCTTTGATCCAAACGATGATACAGCCAGGGAGGTTTCTGAAAAATATCAGTTGCCCCGCTTCCTGGATGCCGGTCTTCTAATGGATGCCTGTGATGCCATTGATGTGGTTGCCCCAACCAACTATCATTTTGAATGGTGTGAAAAAGCTATTAAAAAAGGAAAGCATGTGTTCGTTGAAAAACCCCTGGCCCATACAATGCAGGAAGCCCGGCAACTGGTAAAGCTGGTGGAAGAATCCGGAATTAAATTTCAGGTAGGACATGTTGAACGTTTCAATCCAGCATTCCTTGCCGTAAAAGACAGGCAGCTGAACCCCATGTTCATAGAAGTACATCGCCTGGCCCAGTTCAATCCACGCGGTACTGAAGTAAGCGTGATACTGGACCTTATGATACATGATATTGATATCATCCTGAGCATTGTAAAAAGTGATGTAAAAAGTATTTCTGCCAGCGGTGTGGGTGTTATGACAGATACTCCTGATATCGCCAACGTACGGATAGAATTCAATAATGGTTGTGTGGCAAATCTAACTTCAAGCCGGATCTCCATGAAAAAAATGAGGAAGATCAGGCTCTTTCAGAAAGACGCTTATATCGGCATTGATTTCCTGAATAAAAAATCCGAGATCATCAAGCTTAAAGAAGCCAGGGATTCCAATGTTTTCACCTTTGATATAGATACTCCTTCCGGTAAAAAAACGATCGCCATGGACAACCCGGCTGTTCCGGAAGTAAATGCCATCAAAAAGGAACTGGAAGAATTTCGCGACGCAATACTTAATAATACAAAAACAATCGTTTCCGAAACGGACGGATATATGGCTATGGATGTAGCTCACCAGATCCTGGCTAAAATTGGCAATAATGTTATATCCCGCTGATGTTTAACACCAAACAAATAGGTAACGGCTGGTACGCCTTGCTTGACTTTATCATGGCGGTGATTGCATGGACCATCTTCTTCTTTGCCCGGAAAGCCATTCTGAAAGAGACCATCGAAAATGCAGTTGGAGAATTGCAGATCAATGAACGATTCTGGCTCGGAGTTATCTTTATCCCACTTGCATGGCTGATCCTGTTTGCACTTGTTGGTTCCTATCACTCCCTCTACAAAAAATCAAGACTGGCTGAATTTATAACCACCTTTATTGTAATATTCATTGGCAGCATTATTATCTTTTTTGCTTTGATCCTGAATGATGTTCGTGATAATTATCCTTATTATTATGCTGCCTTCTCTGCACTGTTTGGCATTCACTTTATCCTGATCTTCCTGGGCCGGTCATTGCTACTCAATAAAGTCAAAGAACAACTCCTCAGGGGTGAAATAGTTTTCAATACATTAATGATCGGCGCCCAAAGTAAAGCGATCAGTGTATATAAAGAAACGGAGAAGAACCTGCATGATGGAGGATTCCGCTACATAGGTTTTATACCTCCCAATAATAATGGACAGGGCTCTATCCAGGAATTCCTGCCAAAACTGGGCACTATCGATGAACTTGAAACGGTGATTGATGGAAAGGATATCCGTCAGGTAGTACTGGCACTCGAAAAATCAGAGAAGCCAATGGTGGAAGCTATCATTGCCCGCCTCAGTGAAAAGGATGTTGAGATCAAGATCCAGCCGGATTCACTGGATATTCTTTCCGGATCAGTTAAAACAATTAATGTACTTGGTGCCGCGCTCATTGATGTCAAGACAGGTCTGATGCCTGAATGGCAACAACATATAAAACGACTGGTGGATGTGCTGGTTGCCATTGCTGGTTTTATAATCCTTTCTCCCTTGCTATTATATGTTGTTATGAGGGTATGGTTCTCCTCAAAAGGTTCTATTTTCTTTTCACAGCAAAGGGTTGGTTATAAAGGAAAGCCCTTCACCATGTATAAGTTTCGTTCCATGGTGAATGATGCGGAAAAGAATGGTCCCGCACTCTCTTCAGACAATGATCCACGCATAACTGGATGGGGTAAGGTTATGCGCAAATGGAGACTGGATGAACTGCCCCAGCTCTGGAATATTCTAAAAGGTGATATGAGCCTTGTTGGCCCCAGACCCGAACGCCGTTTCTATATTGACCAGCTCATTGTCCGCTTCCCTTACTATAAATATTTGCTAAAAGTCAAGCCCGGTCTTACAAGCTGGGGAATGGTACAATTTGGCTATGCCTCAACCGTTGAAGAAATGGTGGAGCGATGCAAGTTTGATCTGCTGTATATTGAAAATATCTCGCTGGCCCTGGACTTTAAGATCATGATCCACACCCTCCGGATCATCTTCAAAGGCAAAGGGAAATAACCTCCCCCCAGCCTGCCTACCTGCTTGTGAATGCGGATTTTAGGAACTATTTTTGACAAAATACAAACCTTGTGAAAAGAACATCTCTCGCCTTGCTGGTCACCCTCGCCGGATTCCTGGCGAACGCTCAAAAAGACTATTGGCAACAGGAAGTAAATTATAATATTGATGTCTCTCTCAATGATCGCAATCATACCCTGAAGGGAATGCTTAATTTGGAATATACCAATCACTCTCCAGATAAACTTGATTTTATCTGGTTTCATCTTTGGCCAAACGCCTACCGGAATGAATCCACGGCCTATGCCAAACAGATCATGCGCGATAAAGACGGCAAAAAAAGATGGAAGGATATGAAGGATAAAGGTGCTATTGACAGCATCAATTTCCAGGTGGATGGCGTAAGCGCAAGAACAGAGCCTGATCCTGATAATATTGATATCATAAAACTTGTTCTCCCCAAATCACTTCAACCTGGCGAAAAGATAAAGATCTCTACTCCTTTTGTTGTTAAGATCCCCACCTATTCATCACGCAGCGGCCATCTGGGTAATTCCTATATGATCTGTCAATGGTATCCCAAACCTGCAGTGTATGATAGAAAAGGCTGGCACCAGTTCCCCTATCTTGACCAGGGAGAGTTTTACAGTGAATATGGAAATTTTGCAGTGAGCATCACATTGCCTGCTTCTTATGTGGTAGGAGCCACAGGATCTCTTCAGGAGGCCGATGAATTGAACAGGTATAAAGAGATCGGAAAAATGAATTTCTCGGATTCTGATAAGAACGTAAAATACACAGCAGCTTCCTCAGGAACAAAGGTTCTGCATTACAACCTCAACAATGCACATGATTTTGCATGGTTTGCAGATAAAGACTTCATCATTCGATATGATACGGCAGCGCTGGCCTCTGGCAAGGTGATAGATGTATTTACTTATGGTCATGAGAATGGAAATGCCAACTGGCGCAAGAGTGTATTATTTGTAGAGGATGCCATCCGACATTATTCCAGCTGGATCGGAGAATACCAATACCCCCTGGCACAGGCGGTTGAAGGACCCAAAAATGTTATGTCGGGAGGTATGGAATACCCAACAATCACACTGATCACCAGCCCAAATGCCGGGGCAGAAGAATTAGACGGAGTAATTACTCATGAAGTGGGACATAACTGGTTTTATGGTTTCCTGGGTACCAATGAACGGGACCATGCATGGATGGACGAAGGAATGAATACCTACTACCAGTTCCGTTATGAAGCTGAAAAATACAGGGCCAATAGTGTATTTGGGAATGCGATACCAACAGAAGTAAAACAGAAATCCGTTCCTGAATTCGAGTCTGCCATATATAGCGCACTTTCCCAGATACCTACCACAGAAGCCATTGAAACGCCTTCAGCAGCATTTCCCAATAAGGATGACTATGCCACAGTGATCTATTTAAAAACCGCTGTATGGATGTATCTTGTAGAGGTTGCAATAGGCCAGGAGAAAATGGATGAAATTATTCAGTCTTATTTTAACGATTGGAAATTTAAACATCCTTATCCTGAAGATCTCAAGGCCGAGTTTGATAAAAAGTTGAGCAAAGGCACCGATGAAATCTTTAAGTTACTCGATCAGAAAGGGAACTTTTAATATTTTGACCGCGTAGGCGGGATGGATTGGGAAATCTGAAATTTACCTGTTCAACCCTGAAATACCAAATATCCAGCTTGTGAGACTATTCTGTTTTTTATGCATTCCTTTATTGCTCTCCCTCCAGGGGATTGCACAGGCCGGGTACTGGCAGCAACAGGTAAATTATTCCATCGATGTATCACTAAATGATAAAGACCATTCCCTGAATGGATTTGAAAGAATAGAATATATCAACAATTCCCCCGATACACTTCAGTATATCTGGTTCCATCTTTGGCCCAATGCCTATAAATCAGACAAAACTGCTTACAGCGATCATCTCCTTGAAAATGGCAGCACCAAATTTTACTTTTCAAACAAAGAGGAGAAAGGTTATATCAACAGGCTTGACTTCAGGGTTAACAATGTAACTGCAGCCACCGAAGATCATCCTGAGCATATTGATATCATTAAAGTTATTCTTCCCATTCCATTAATCCCTGGTCAAAAAACCATTATTACCACACCCTTTCATGTGAAACTGCCGTTTAATTTTAGTCGCGGTGGACATGATGGCGAAACCTACCAGGCAACTCAATGGTATCCCAAACCTGCAGTATATGATAAAAAAGGATGGCATCCCATGCCCTATCTTGACCAGGGAGAATTCTATAGTGAGTTTGGAAATTTTGATGTCAATATCACTGTCCCCCAAAATTATGTAGTAGCTGCCACGGGTGAATTGCAGGATGAAACTGAAAAGCAATGGCTGAAATCCAGGATCAATTTTGAATGGAAGCCAGTTTCAAAGAAGGTCAGATCTAAAGCAGGATCTGTAAAGACCATTATACAAAAATACCCGGTTTCCTCTTCCCAAATCAAAACGCTTCATTATAAACAGGACCGCATTCATGATTTTGCGTGGTTTGCCGACAAGCGCTTTATTGTAGAAATGGAGGATTTAACGCTTCTCTCAGGCAAAACAATCAGGGTTCAAAGCTTTTATACAGCACCCCAAAAAGAATACTGGCAGAATAGTATTGAATATGCCAAACGCACCATTCAGTTCTATTCTGGCCAGGTAGGCGAGTATCCCTATAATGTGGTAAGCGTGGTTCAGGGACCAAAAAGTTTTGGAGGAGGCATGGAATATCCAACCATTACCGTTATCTCTCCCACGCATTCTGCAGCTGAACTGGAAACCACTATTGCCCATGAAGTTGGCCATAACTGGTTTTATGGTATTCTTGGCAGTAATGAAAGGGAATATCCCTGGATGGATGAGGGGATCAATACTTTTTATGAAGGCAAATATGTAAAAGCCCATAAAATTGCAAAAGGCCCTGAAGAAAGAATGCTCTTTGAAACCTTTGCTGCGGAAAAACTGGACCAGCCTGTTTCCACCAACTCTGTAACATTCAGCACACCCAACTATGCCCTCGTTGCCTACTATAAAACGGGAGAATGGATGAAATACCTGGAGACAAAGCTGGGTGAAGAAGCGTTTATTGCTGCCATGAAACAATATTATGCAGACTGGCAGTTTAAGCATCCCCAACCGGAAGACTTTAGGCAGTCAATAGAAAAAAGTGCGGGTCGCAACCTTGATGCTGAATTTGCCTTGTTGGATAAGAAGGGGCCCCTTCCCAACCAGCAGCGCAAAGGATTTAAACCCGTATTCCTGATCAATCCACGATCGCTGAATGATTACGCTTTACATCCCTCTAAAAATGTACTGTTCCTTAGTCCTGCTCTTGGTATTAATAGTTACGATGGACTGATGCTTGGAGCATTAATAACAAACGTAACCCTTCCTCCCACGAAATTTCAGTTCCTGGTCACACCCATGTACGCCACCAATTCTAAAAAATTTGCAGGACTGGGTTTTGCGAAGTATAGCTTTTATCCTGATGGATATTTCAGAAAGGTGGAGCTTGGATTGAATGCTGCCACCTTCTCAATGGATGAATTTAAAAAGACTGATGGAGAGAAAGTCTATTTCGGGTTTCAGAAGCTGGTACCCACTGTCCGGTTAACACTTAATGAAAAGAATGGCAATAGCACCATTAACCGCTATATCCAATGGAAATCTTATTTCTTTAAGGAAGAATCTTACCGCGTCAGTTTTGACTCAACTTTTTTACCCGGCCCTGATACAATCATTAACCAGGTTGTCAAGGTAAAGAATAATTACCGGCATTTGAATCAGCTTTTGCTGGTAGTAGAGAATTTCAGGGCATTATATCCTTATCGCGGTGAGTTGAAGATAGAGCAGGGTAAGGATTTCATGCGGGCAGCTTTTACAGGTAACTATTTCTTCAATTATTCAAAAGAAGGCGGGCTGGATCTCAGGGTATTTGCCGGCAAATTCTTTTATTCCGGTGCCAGAACATTCAGGAAACAATTTGATACCGATCGCTATCATCTCAACATGACCGGTGCCAATGGATATGAGGATTATTCATACAGTGATTATTTTATCGGCAGAAATAAATTTGAAGGGATGGAGAGCCACCAGATCATGGTGAGGGATGGGGCCTTTAAGATGAGAACCGACCTTCTCGGTAATAAAGTTGGCAAAACAGACGACTGGCTGGCTGCCATCAATTTCAGCAGCTCTGTTCCATCCAATATCAATCCATTGAATTTATTACCGGTCAAAATTCCCCTGAAAGTATTTGTGGATATTGGCACCTACGCAGAAGCATGGGAAAGGAATGCCAATGATGATCGCTTCCTCTGGGATGCGGGATTTCAAATTCCCTTCCTGAAGGAAACCGTCAATATTTATATTCCGATCCTGTACAGCCCGGTATTTAAGGATTATGTGAAATCTTACCTGCCCCAGAAAAACCGGTTCTTCCGGAGCATCTCTTTCTCTATTGATATTTCACATTTCAGTCTGCATAAGATCAATCGCTTCTCTCCTTTGTAAATATGAATGGAAGGTCCAACATACAATACCTCTCTCATCATTCCATTGACAAACAGAAATGGGACAATTGCATTACCCGTTCAGCCAATGGCCTGATATATGGTTATTCATTTTACCTGGATAACATGGCCTGCCAATGGGACGCCTTGATAGCAGGAGATTATGAAGTTGTAATGCCACTGACCTGGAACAGGAAATGGGGCATCCACTACCTGTATCAACCCTTTCTTACAGCTCAGCTGGGTGTGTTTGGAAATGCACTATCCCCGGAATTGCTGGAAAGTTTTCTCCAGGCAATCCCCTCTAAATTCCGTTATTGGGATTTTTATCTTAATCATGGCAATGTATTTTCTCTCAAACAATTTGATCTTTATGGCCGGAGCAATTTTGTGTTGGACATGAATAAGCCCTATGAAGAATTACACGGAGCCTATCGTGAAAATATACAGCGCAATATTAAAAGGGCACAGCAAACAGGCTGTTCAGGAACAAAAGATTTTGATGCAGATAAAGTAATTGAACTGGCAGTTGAACAAATGAGGATTTATGGCAATGAATCAGCTGATAATGTAGAACGCTTCCGGAAATTATACCAACAGTTATACCAGCAAAAGAAAGCGATCACTTATGGAATACTTTCTGCATCCGGACAATTGATCTCCTCTGCAGTATTCCTGTATTCCCGTAACCGGGCCTATTATATTTTAGTGGGTAATCATCCGGATGGCCGCACCATTGGAGCATCGCATGCGCTAATCGATAATTTCATAAAG
>CAMLGP010000011.1 GCA_946479535.1 uncultured Bacteroidota bacterium | reverse complement strand
CTATAATCATTCTGTTCTCCGCCTAATCCATAGCTTCCGTCCTGAACAGCGATTTTAGTAAATGATTTTTCAAGGTTTGAACTATAAGCGGCAATATTTGCACTGAACTTCAAACCGTTTGCAACAGTTATGTCAGTACCTGATCTGAATCCAAAACGGGAAAAATCCTGGGAGCCCAGGTTTGCACCCTGTGTGTAATAAGACCCACCCACAAAATAGGTGGCCTTTTCTGATCCACCGCTAACATCCAGTGAATGTTGCATGGCTCCAGCGCCTTCCCAGTCATGTCTCATCCAGTCATAATTCAACGATTTCATGCGTTCCAGTTCGGAAGTACTGAATAGCTGATCATTATTCCATCCAAGTGCACGTCCGAATCGATTGGCATAAATGCCATACTCATAAGCATTCATCACTTTACCATGGCTTACGGCATTATTGGTTTCAAATTTTCCGGAATAGTTTATTCTTGGGGGACCAGCCTTACCTCTTTTGGTTTTGATCAAAATAGCTCCCTGTGATGCCCTTGATCCATAAATGGCTGCACTCGCATCACGCAACACTGTAATACTTTCTATCTCGGAAATATCAAGCAGGTTAAAGCGATCCAGCGAAGCCAGCCCGGTTGCAGGGTCAGTCTGTATCACGTCATCAATTACTATCAATGGAAAAGGGTTGCCTCCGTCTTTACCCCAGTTGAATTGCTGGCGAATATTCAGGGTGGGCATAATACCGGGTCTTCCAGCATACCCTACTACATTCAGTCCTGGCACCTGACCTCTTAAAAGATCTGTAACAGAAGGCACAGGTATATCTTTCAACTTGTTAGGATCTACTGAAACAATAGATCCAGTAACATTTTTTAATCGTTGTGTTCCGTATCCAACCACCACCACATCTTCCAGGTCAAGATTTGTCTGGAACATTGGAATGGAAAGATTACCTGATCCTGCCTTTGCTTCATACACACCAAATCCAACGTGTGTAAACGTAAGCACAGATTCAGGTGAAGGAACATTGATTTGAAATACGCCCTGGGCATCAGTCTTGGTAACAGCAGTACCATTTTTTACTTTAACCGTAACACCTTCAAGCGGAACACCTGAGGCCTGGTTAATGACCTTACCACTAATGGATTTTTCCTGGGCAGCAGCATAAGTAAAACTAAAAAGCAGAAGGCACAGCAGTAGCTTTGGTAGTCGCGGAAAATTCATATGGCTTTTTTTATATTAAATGAGTAATCCAGAAATACGCAGTTAGATATTATTGAAGCTCACAGGATAGGTTTATTTTTTATGGGGTACCAGCGAAAGAGGCGGTTGCAGTCAGTGTTCTATTTCGTTTCTGCCTGCTTTGCCATTGCCTTTCTTTCTTTTATTCGCTCCTGCCAGGCATGTTCTTCGTCTCTTACATTATAACCCTGGGCAGCGAGATAATTATTTATTCTTCCTTTATATTTTCCAAAGATCTGATGCTTCTTATCAGATGATTCTCCATCCATTGCCAGTTCACGCGCTTCTACCAGCCATGAATAGATCTTATCTTTTTGTTCAGTTGTTAAACGGGGGATCATATCCACATAGGCATCATAAGTGACATGTAGTACACTGTATGTCATTCCATCTTTGATCTTCTCAACCTGTTCTCCGGATAATTTCTTTTGCAGCGCGGTAACAAACTCATCATGCCCTTTTTTCAACTCAACCATTCTGGTATCATCTTCCTTCTTAATGAGAGCATCTTTCTCTTCTGTAGACAGGTTTTGTGATTTGATTGCTGCAATTGAGGCTTTGCTCCTTTCGCTCAGGGTGTTAATAGTATAATAGCGTTGTGAAATGATTTCCATTATACTATTATAATGAGCGGCATCAATATTAAGGGGGTCTACAAATTTGGCAACCCTGTCATGAATCACCTTCTTATACGCAGCATCCTGGTCCGCATCCTGCTGTGCAAAAAGAGAAACAGCTGAAACCAGTAAGGCTAACATTATAAGAAATATCCTGAAACCGAACAGGGTATGTTGGGGTAAAAAACGGTTGGGATGTATCGGTAATATTACGGCCTGAATGGAGCCGTTCCGATAGCAGGAAATTTGATCAGCAGGCAAGAATCGTTTCATCCAAATAAGCTTTAACCGTTACCAAAAAGTTTGTGTCCAGCAAACTTCAACTTGACCTTACTAAGGTACTGGCGCCCATAGGGCATAACAATGTAAGGTTTCGCTATAATGATGGAATATCTTCCTGCGGACCGGCATCGTTCCCGGAACTGGGTGTTACCTTAAAATAGGGCTTTACTCCCCTGTTACAAGGGAAATACTCGCTGTTTCCAGCCCATCGGCTTTCGCCCATAATGTAATATTTCCCTTTTTTTGGCCGGCCCGGAGGATCACTAAAGCCATGCCTTTCCAGGCCCTTCTGACACCCATTTTAAAAGACTCTCTGCTGGCCTGGTAGCCATTATCGGTCCCTACTATATATCCCGTTCCGTTGAATCGGAAATTCGGAATATCTTCTGGGTTGGGGGCTACATAATTGGGGTCATTAGCCGGATTGGATCCCAACTGCGCAAAGGAGAAATTGATGACATCTGAAGCATCAGGAACGAGGTTGCCATCCCTGTCCTCAATACGTACAGTAATATAGGCCAGGTCGCGACCATCTGCCTTTAGTTTTTTTCTATCTGCTATCAAATGTATTTTGACCGGTTGTCCTGCTGTAGTAATCTTTCTTACCAATACCGTTTTCCCATTTTTTTTTGACACCGCTTTTAATGTACCTCGCTGAAAAGGAATGCGCCACATAACATGTCAGTCATCTCCCTCTTTCTTTCGGATACCCATTGATTTATCATTTAAGAAAAGTTCAACCTCATCTGCATTATTATAATAAGCCCACACATCTACCATCTGTCCTTCTTTCCAATTCCAGTGCGGAAATAAATGAAGCACAGGCTTACTGGTCCATTCACTCTGGTACATATAATAAACATCCTTGGGAAAACCTGCCAGATCAATAATACCGAAGTAGGAACTTCTTGCAGGCCAGGGATAAGGAGTAGGCTCACCGAGGTAATCAAAACCCGTCCACACAAACAATCCAGCTAAATATTCATGGCGCTTAATAACCTTCCATGTTTCCTCGTGTGTTGACCCCCAATAGGCAGATACCTGATCATAAGCTGACACCGTAAAATCCGGATTGCCATTCTCTACAAATCGTTGTGGTGATCTGGCCGGCCAATGATAAGTTGAATCAGAAGGGAGATCATAGTGACCTCTTGTTTCAAGGGCCGACATATTCTCTGCTCCCAACAAGGGTTTTCCCGGATAATAATATTGCAAGCTATCGTACACTTCGTGGTGATAATTCAATCCCACCACATCCAGCGCACCTGATTTATACAGATAATTCTTCGAGGGATCCCATTCGCTTAATGCTGCAGTAACCGGCCGCGTAGTATCAAGGCTCTTAATGATCCCAACTAATTCTTTTGTGATCGCAATACCAGAACTATCAAACTGTTCTCTTATCTCATTCCCCACACTCCACATGAATACAGAAGGATGATTACGGTCCCGCAACACCATATCCTCAATATCCTGTTTATGCCATTGATCGAAATCCGAGTAATAATCAAATTTGGTTTTCTTTTTCCTCCACATATCAAAGGCTTCATCCATTACCAGAAAACCCATCTTATCACATAGATCCAGCAATTCAGGTGCAGGAGGATTATGTGCGGTACGAATGGCATTGCATCCCATCTCTTTCAGGATCTCCAATTGCCGTTCAATAGCACGAGTGTTTATTGCTGCTCCCAAAGCACCGAGATCATGGTGATTACATACTCCCAGTATTTTAAGAGGCTTCCCATTTAAAAAAAATCCTTTATCCGGATCAAACCTAAAATAGCGGATGCCAAAAGGAATTGATTCTGCGTCTACTACCTTTCCCTGATCCATTACTTTGATCACTGCCCTATATAAATAGGGACGATCAACAGACCAGAGCTGTGGATTTTTAATTGCAATCGATACAGCATTCCCGGATACTTCAGCATCCAATGTCAATTGCAACTTCTTGCTTGCAACAAATTTATTCTTCGCATCATATACTTCTGTAACAATGCTAATATTCTTCTCTGAAATAATTGAAGTCTTCAGCTTCGTTACAACGTTTACTGTTGCTGATGAGCTATTGACCTGCGGCGTAGTAATAAAACTCCCCCAATGTGCAATATGTGCTACCGGGTTTACTGCTACCAGTCTCACATTTCGATAGATGCCAGAGCCGGAATACCAGCGTGAATTCGGCTGCTGGCTATTATCCACTTTCACCGCTACTATATTTTCACCGGCCTGATTTAAATAAGATGTCAGATCATATTGAAATGAACTGTATCCGTAAGGACGCTTCCCCAGGAAATATCCATTGATCCATACTTCGCTGTTCCGATATACTCCGTCAAATTCTATTGAAATATTCTTCCCAACCTGGTCACGATCTAAAATAAAGGATTTGCGATACCAGCCAATCCCTCCTGGCAAAGCTCCGCCTTGCGTAGTAGCTGGATTACTCTCACTGAAATTGCCTTCAATGCTCCAGTCATGCGGCAGGTTCAATACCCGCCAGCCTCCATCATTATAATTCACCTGGAAAGCCAGGCTGTCATTTCCCAACTGAAAATTCCATCCTTCATTAAAATCTGTAATAACGCGGGAGGAGGTTTGGGTAAAACCAAACTGTCCCAATAGTATAAAAATCAAACTATGTATAATGTGAGAGACTTTCATCAATTCAATTTTACAACGTATGAATAATTACCTGATCCTATTTTTATTGGCTTTGTATATTTATCGTTAGGGGGAAAATATATTGTTGCTGTTGTATTTGCTGGTATTGTAACGTTCAATTCAAAATCGAATCCTTTTCGCTCCCAATCGCATTTGATCCAGCCATGAATGGAATGATAGGATGCTGAAGCGCTGCTGATATTTCCTGCCAGTTGCGGTTTGATCTGTATTTTCTCAAACCCAACTGAATTAGGATCCTGGCTGATCCCACAAAGACCCGAATAAAACCATTCCATCAGATGGCCCAGCATCAAATGATTATTAGAAACCGAAGGAAGCGCCTGCCAGGATTCTGTAAGCGATGTAGCTCCATGTGCTAATTGGTATCCATATCCCGGTACATCAGCGCGACTATTCATATCAAATATCACATCAGACCTGCCCGCCTGTTCAAGGGCCTGCAACACATACCGGTAACCAACATCTCCTGCTGTCAATGCATTGTTTCGATCCCTGATATCTTTTACAAGATTTGCCAGGACTGCGCTCTCATTGGCTGGCTCCACAAGGTTCATGTAAAGTGCCATGGCATTAGCGGTCTGACTTCCTGAACCATACTGCTTTGTTTTACTATCAAAGAACTTGACATTAAAAGCCTTCCTTACTTCCTTTGCAATTGTCGCATATTCCCTGGTTTCGTCAGTCTTGTCCAACAGTTTTGCAATTTGTTCCATTATATCCAGATCGTAATAAAAAATGGCTGTTGCGGTAAGGCCCATGGGAGTCAGTTGTGAGAATCCTGGTGGATTTGGCCCAAGATCATACCAGTCGCCCAAACCAAATGAAAGAATATTTTGTTGAGATTTTTTTTGGAGGTAAGCAATATATTTCTTCATCATATCCCACGCATCACTCAATACCCGCTTATCGCCATACCATTTATAAACATACCAGGGTAAAAGAATGGCAGCACTTCCCCATTCCGGTGAATCCCTGAACGGATCTTCAAACTGTACGTACTCAGGAGCGATATTGGGAACCATTCCTTCCGCAGTTTGCGCATGCATCATATCATCAATGGTCTTGCGAAACAGACTAGCTGCATCATAGTTAAATTGTATGGAATTACCCATCAGGTGGGTCTGTTCCAGCCAACCCAGCTTCTCCCGGTGAGGACAGTCTGTAGATACACTCACCATATTACTCTTAATGGCCCATTGTATCAGCTTATTGATCTCATTGAATAATCTGCTGGAAGAAACAAATTCACCGGCATCATTTTCTGAATTTCGAATATGTAAACCTTCAACGCTGGCAATAGATGGCAGTTTATTGCCTGCCAGTTTTGGAATGCATTGAACCTGCAGGTATCTAAACCCATAATAGGTAAATCGCGGACTCCATTGCTCTTACTTCCCTCCTTTTAATCTGTAGTTGTAATAATAAGGGCCGCCAGTTCCACGCTGGTCGGCAGAACCTCCATCATTTATCAATTCTCCCGGAGTAATTCTGACAGTATCTCCTCTTGCCCCATTCACTGTAATAAAAGGTATTCCCGAAAAATTCTGCGAAAGGTCATAGACCCAGGTATTATCATTCAGCTGTTTTTTATTTGTACCGGCAAATCGCTGCATTACTTTCACCGGTTCTCCCATTTGTGCCTGAAGCACAGGTGGACCATCAGTCACTACTGCATTCTTCCATTGACCCTCATTAAATCCTGGCGTATTCCAGCCAGCCTTCTCCATTGTAGCATCATAATCCTCTCCGCCATAAATGCTTGAAAATGTTATTGGCGAAGGAGCAGTCTTCCAATCTTTATCACTGATAATTTCATCTTTTGATCCATCGCTGTATTCAAATACTATTTTCGCGATCATTTTCGGATAACCATACCCACCTGTCAGCTTTCGATATCGCTCACCTGGTATATAATAAAATCCATTGCCCAACATTACGCCAATCACATTTTGTCCCTGCTTAAGCTGTTTCGTAATATCAAATCCAACATACAAGGCATGTTTACTGTATTGTGTCCATCCTGGATCAAGGAAATGGTCTCCTGTTTTTTCACCGTTAATACTCATTTCAAATTGCCCCAATCCACATATAAATACAGTAGCCTGCTTCAGCGGTTTATTTATATCAAATCCTTTTCTGAACAGGGGGAGTATATCCTTTCTTGCGCCCCATTCCCGCTTCCCTCTTCCATGGGCAAAAGGCACGATCTTCAATGTATCCTGAATAGTTTCATATCCAATCCAGCTGGCACCACTCCAGTCTTTAACTTCAGGTAAACCCATTTGCCACTGTGCGGGTTCACTCCATGGAGAAGCATTCCCTTTATTGTCCCAGACCATCACCTTCCAGTAATAGCTTTTTGCAGGAATTAACGCTACTCCTTTGTATTCTACCTGTATGGATTGGGATGAGCGAACAATCTTTGTATCCCAGATATTACCTTTATTCTTTTCCAGAATGGCAGGATCATCAGCAACCAATATGCGAAAAGAGACCTGCAATACATTCTGAAAGACAGCATCCAGTTCCCAACTCAACCTGGGCTTTTTTGTATCTATTCCAATGGGATCAACCAGGTATTCGCAGCGAAGGTGCTGCACCTTCAGTTTCTGACCATGAGTGGTAATTCCTGTGATAAGGCACAGGCTAATGACAATTAATCGTCTTAACAATTGCATTTATCCAATATGATTTATTTTATTTCGATTCCCGAAATTGTCAATCCTTCCAATCCTTTACCGGTAAGTCTAACGATATAATTCCCCGCATTGATCATGCTCCCGGTATTAACGGTAATGCTGTTCCATTTCCCGGTTTTGGTAAATGTAAAATGCAACGCTTCATTTTGCATCATGGTGCCTCCTGCCTGCACTAATTGCAGATTGGCCTTCACCGTATCTCCAGGATAATAATAATTGAGTGTTATAGAGTAGATATCAGCTACTCCTGTCTGGACCGGCCATTCAATACTTACCTCACCAGTAGACTTCACTATGGTGCACTCTCTACCTGAAACATTCTCTTTAATTACTCCCTTTGAAAAACTGGCCACATTAGTACGATAAGCTTTGGCCTGTTTCAGATCATAGGCTGGCTGGAGTGAACTGGCTGGCAGCCAGGCAATGAAAGGAAAACGAAACGTTGCCTCTGTGCCAGCTGGCAATCTCTTGCGGTAAATCGGATACTTCCTATAACCATTCTGATCAGTAACAATATAAGTTTGCATGAATTCAAGGCCGTCCAGTTTTGCAGAATCTAAAACCGGATCTGCTCCGATAAATACATCTGTTTCATTGGGTATTTCCATATAGGTTCCGTTTACTCTATTGTCAGCAGCAGATGTATTATACTTTATCCAATTGGCACCGTATAAATTGGGAGGTATAGAAATAAAAGAAATTGAGTCTTCGGCAAATTGCTTTGTTCCTTCGTCTAACCAGCTCTGACTGGTGCATTCACAACCTATTCTTACTGCTGATTTTGGAACTTCAGCATACACGCCTTTCTTACTGGAAATCGCAATCGCAGAGATCAATGCTTCACCAGCCTTGCTTTCTGGAAACGATATTATCAACTTCCCCCCGGTAACTTTTGTCTTTATTGATTTCTTTAAGGCAGTGTTGGTGCCAACTTCTTTCCAGATATCAAGATCATTCAATACTACTTTACCATTGAATGCTACATCAAACTGGCGCATTCCTGAAGCATTCATTCCTCCTCCAACACCCAGCCAGGGTTCTATAAAATAGAGTTCTACCAGGTATTCGCCATCAGGCAACGCAAATTCATACCTTAATTTATCCTTTCCGTATAGAAAATCCTGGAACAATGGCCCATCATTCGTGCCTTTGATCGGTGACCATGTTTTGCGTTGAGTGCCATAATAGGCAGGAATTCCTGGAAACCCGCTCGTCCAGGAGAAAGTCTGCATAACAGAATTCCTCTGCTCATCAGGTGACCACCAGTTGCCATTTACATCTTTAAACCATGGTCCCCCACAGTTTAACCGGTACGTATAAATATATCCAGGTTCACGGGCAGTAATTGGCCTTGATTTAGTTAATAATCTATTCAAATGTGGTGCAACCGGCAAATGATTCAATACAATGGTATCTCTTGCCACTTTTTTACCATTAACGTATCCTTCAGCATACAAAACATTGTACTGAATATTTACACCATCCCACTGAAAATGAGTTCCTGTTCCATTGCGCTTCCTTTTCCCTAATGATCCGGCTTCTACATCATTAAAGAGTTCCACTTCATCACAATTGGAATAAACAATGATGCTGTCCTTTTTCCCAGGCTTCAACCAGCGTCCTGGCCAGGTGTGTGAAACGATATACACCATTGGTTCTTTCTCCTTCGGTGCATAATTGGCACGGAACATATAAAACACGTCTAGCGGTTCTTCCCACGGAGTCAATAATCCCTTATAGTTAACCGGCCCCACCCTATCCAGTTCCCTCCATCCTTCTCCACCCTGTACACGTCCCGGATTTTCATGTGAAGTCAATAACCAGAAGAATTGTCCAGCCACACTATCTTTTACTGATTCAGCAAGCCTCACTTTCTGTTCCATCAATTGCGTCATCCTATCCTCGCTCAGAACTCCATTCTGAACAAATCCACCTTCTGTATGCAAACCCAATGTTCTCCAGGCACCATACTCACCAACCAGAACTTGTTTTTTGAGATCCGAATCATAAGTATCAGGATCGCCACCATAAGTACCCGTCCAGTTCTGTGGCACATCCCAATCAGTCCCACTTCCTCCATTACAGGTTGTAACCAGTCTTTGTATTGATGCAGTTGGGTCCAGTTGACGAATCAGTTCCGTACATTCTTTTGCAAAATCCTCTGGCAGCTGGCTTTCATTCTGCAACCCCCACAGTATAACCGAAGGATCATTTCTTCTTTCAATTACCCATTCCTTCAATAGTTGTTTGAAATTGGCACGAAAGGCAGGAGTGTCATACCAGATATGCGCAGAGAATTGGGTCCACCATAATATTCCATTCTTATCGCACAGCTTACCATATAATAAATTATGAGGCTGGTGCGCGTCACGGAAAGCATTGAATCCTGCTGCCTTTACCCATTTCATGCGTGATTGGACCTGTTCAGGACTAAACGCATGACTCTGTCCCATCAGGTGTTCATACTCTGCCACACCATTAATGAATAACGGCTTGTTATTCATAAAGAATTGATGCGTGGGAGAGTTCCATGAAACTGTTCGAAAACCAAAGGCTGTAGTTTCTTTATCTATGATCTTATTTCCTTCTTTGACAACGGTATTAATCGTATACAGATAGGGGTCATCAGGGCTCCATAACCTGGGTTTATTTATTTCTATCTCAACAGTCTCCAGTAGCACAGAATCTTTTGGTCTGATCCGCCATTCTTCCACAGATTGTCCTCTCAGTATTCCTTTCGCATCCAGCAACTGATGGGTTATTGTAAACTTGCGGTTAAGGAGAGAATAATTCTTTATTGTTGCAACCACATTTAAAATTGCATTTTCTCCCTGAATCCTGCTCCATGCATGAATTCCGAATGGTTCTATTCGTACATCACTCGTCACAATTAAATGGACTGGCCTAAATATTCCCATTGGTTGTGAGCCTTCAGAAAAACCTCGCTCTTCTGAACAACCTCCACACACCCACGGAAGGTCTTTTATTCCTGCCGGATGGGCCACCCTGACCAATAATGTATTATTAGATCCATCCGTTTTTACTGCATCGGTTATATCGATAGTGAAACTCGTTCTTCCTCCTGCATGCTCACCAACTTTCTTCCCATTCAATTCAACAGTAGCATAAGAACTCACTCCTTCAAAGTACAGGAATACCCGTTTATATAGCATTGACTGCTGAAGCCGGAAGGTTTTAATATACCGGGCATTGCCATGTTTGTTCCCATGCAGTAACCGGCGATAACCTTCATACTGATCCCAATTGTGGGGAACCACTACTGTTTTCCAGGAACCGGCAGGATAAGTGACAATATCATTGTCAATGGTCAGCCAACCTTCCTTGAGAGAAATATCCTGGCGCGGACCCTGTCCTTTTACAAACATGAATGCTATCAAACATATCCCTGTTATTACAGCCTGTTTATATTTTTGAAAGCCCCCTCTCATTTGGCAATTTCCAGCTTACCATTGAACAGGTAATGTTTACCTTTTTCTGTTGAGAATTCCTTTACTATCGATCCGTATTTTAAAAGACATGTATTGCCCGCAGTAGATATTATTTCCGCCTGTTCCAATTTTCCATTTTCCCATTGAATAGTTAATTCAAACCCACCTCTTGCTTTAATTCCTTTTATCTCACCCTCTGGCCAGGCAGAAGGTAATGCTGGTAACAGATCAATATATTGGGTATGACTTTGCAATAGCAATTCTCCAATCCCTGCAGATCCTCCAAAGTTCCCGTCGATCTGGAATGGAGGGTGCGCATCAAATAGATTGGGATAACTACCTGCTGCATTCCCTGCAGGACTCAACAGCATCTGAATGAGCCTGAATGAATGATCGCCATCTTTGAACCTTGCCCAGAAATTAATCTTCCAGCCCAGGCTCCAGCCCGTTGCTGCATCTCCACGATAGATCAATGACTGCTTTGCTGCCTCTACCAGTTTGGGCGTTTCCTCATAATTGATCTCGTTTCCGGGATATAGCCCCCACAAATGAGATACATGGCGGTGACGACTACTGGTATCATCCTTATCCTGCATCCATTCCTGTAGCTGACCATACTTTCCCACCTGGTTTGGAGCGATCCTCTGATATTTTTCTTTCAGCATTTTAGCAAGGGGTTTATCTACTCCCAATATTTCTGATGCTTCCATTACATTCTTAAACAGGTCACGGATGATCTGGTGGTCCATTGTTGGTCCTGCCACTAACCCTCCATTTTCAGGAGAATTGGAAGGTGTGCTGATCAGCCAACCTGTTTGAGGGTCTTTGATCAAATAACTATTAAAGAATAGTGCAGCTTCTTTCATAAGGGGATAAGCCCGGTCTCCTAAAAATGCTTTATCCTGTGTATATAAATAATGCTCCCACAAATGATGACATAACCATGCACCTCCTGAAACCCAGATACCATGATTAGATGCATTGATGGGTGCTGTACCCCGCCAGAGATCTGTATTATGGTGTAATACCCAACCCGGTGCATTATAATAGGTATGCGCTGTTTCCTTACCTGATGCAGCCAGTTCACCGATCATGGTAAACAGCGGCCCTGCCATTGGAGAAAGATTTAATAACTCCGCCGGCCAGTAATTCATTTCCAGATTGATATTGGTAGTATACTTGCTTCCCCATGGCGGTGCCAGCAGATCATTCCATATCCCCTGCAGATTGGCCGGACGAGTACCCGGTCTTGAAGCGGCTATCAATAAATACCGGCCATATTGCAAATAAAGCGCTACAAAAGACGGATCATTTGATGTTGCAAACTGTTTGATACGTTCATCGGTTGGCAGCTTCTCATTTTCACTTTTACCCAAATTAAATGACAGCGTGTTAAAATAAGACTGGTATTCCTTCACATGTGCATCCTTTAATTGCTGCCAGGTTTTGACTGTAGCATTCTGTAAAGATTTCTTACAAACAGCAACCGGGTCTCCGGTAACATCCTTATAGTTCTTATAATTGGTCCCTGCTGAAAGATATAACACCACTTCATCAGCCTGTTTGATGATAATCTTATCACCCTGTACTTCTACTTTACCATGAATGGCATTCACCTGTAAAAAACTTTCACCTCGCAGAGCTCCATTCTTCACTTTCAAGGAAAGGGCAATCGTATTGCTATTTATCTTCTTTACGGAGGAATATTTGTGCGGACTGCTCAATCGGGCAACAAAGCTGACTGCGTCTGCCTTATCTGCTGAAATCCGAATAACCGCCAGCTGTGCAGGCTGACTAACGAAATACTCTCTTTGATAATCAACTCCATTTAAAGTATAAGATGTACTCGCGATCGCATTGGTGATATCCAGTTCACGTTTATAGTTAGTTGCCTTCCCTGCATTTTCAAAATCCATCCACAGATCACCGAATGGCTGGTAATCTGCCTGGTAATGCGGAACAGCAGGAGGTTCATCGTTCTGTATGAAATATTTCCAGTCACCATTCAACGATAATTTTGCAAATTCTATTGCATCCGCCGGATATAGATTGATGTGTTGTGTAGTATCCTTGTGACCTGCAATTCCTCCTTTGTCAAAATAATTCAAAACCTGGATAGCGATACTATTGTGACCGGGATGAAGATATTTGGCCGGAACTATGTACTTCCTTCCTTCAGTTGATTCCATGCTACCAACCAGGTGTCCGTTTACATACGTAAAATCATGATCTCTTACCCGGTTCAGGTCAAGAACCAGGTTTTTGCCAAACCAGTCTCCTGGCAAATTAAAATAGGTTCTGAACCATATTGCGCCATCCAACCCCTCAAATCCAACTGCTTCCCAACCTTCATAAGATGGAACAGGCATGGTTTTCCATTGGCTATCATCATACTTTTCCAGGGAAGGATCTCCTTTCATTCCTTTCAATGCCTTCATGCTTTTTACCCAATCCACCTTTCTTCCTTCATTAGACCGCATACCCATAAATTTCTCACCGGCCAATAGCTCTGCTTCCTTCTGCTTTCCCTGAAATAGCAGTTGACGGATAGTATCCAGGTATTTACCTGCGCCCGGACGATTGTAATCCCGCGGCTCGCCAGTCCACAAAGTTTCTTCATTGAATTGTATCCGGTCCTGGTTCACCCCTCCAAATATCATTGCACCTATTCTTCCATTCCCAATAGGCAATGCCTCCGTCCATTTAACTGCAGGTTGTTCATACCAGAGTTTTAAAGGTTGGGTCTGTGCCCAAATTTGAATAGCCAGAAATTGTAAAACGATTACCGGCCAGAAAAACTTTCCTTTTACTTTAAACATGATTGGAATTATCTATAAATCGAATCTACCGTTCAGTGTAATAGTCAGAATTCAGTCTGTTGCCAAATCATTCCGGCATTTATTCAAAAAGCCAGTCGATCTCTTTTTTCACTCCCTTTTCAGTTAATCCTGCATCATATACAGGAAAGGGCTGATCATTTTTGATGATTCCTAATACCATCACCAGTCCTTTCGGAATTTTCAGGGCCCATTGTCCCGGTGGAAAATTATAGCTATGAACATTCACTGTTGGCATGCCGGGGATCACAATTGCATTGGCAATCTTGATCTCTGCCTGACCAACATCATTTGCATATGCATTAGTCTCCAACTCTGGAGGCTGCGCATACAACGTATCTTTTGAATTGAAGAAGCCGATTAATAATTTAACTGAATCCTGTGGGGTCAACAGAATCGTTGTCCCCAGCCTCCTCTGCTTTTGAAATGATTGCTGAATTCCCTTCAGATTTTTCAACTCTTTCGCTACATAACGAATAGCAAGGGCTGTATCTGTAAATGGCATTCCGGTACTGTCTATATTATAACGGGAAGGGTTACCTGGTAATTTAGGTTCCACATTTCCAAACAGAATGCTCTCCGCAATTTTTGAAGGAGGTTGACTCTTTAATGAATCTATCTTATGTTTGAAATGAGCAAGTTCCACTTCAAAAGGCACCAGTACTTCCTGCCAGGTCTTATATGTTCCATCCACTCCACGCAAAGGGATCTTACGCTGAGCTGTTTGCATGCTATTGGCATACAGGTACGTTCCTTTGGTAAGGTCAACCAGCTTTTTGTAACTGTCAACACTGGACTGCAAATAAGGCAAAGCCTTCTCCAGGTCTTTTATATCATTTGAATACTTGAACCGCAACACATGAATGGCGGCCTCTGCTTTTTCTGCATAATGCTCCGCCATTGCCTGGTAACAATACATATCATTCTTCAGGCGATCAAACTCTTCTTTATTACGAGTAACGGATTTTGCTGCTTCTTCAATAGCCGCTACAGCTTTCTTCCCATGATCCTGTACTTCCTTAATTATCTGAACTGGAGTTTCACCTATATGTGGTTGTCCCTTCCATTCCTTTTCCGCATATTCACTCAGCATTTCACCTTCCGGACTCTCACTTTCATATAACAAAGTGAAGAGGCCATAACGAAAAGGATTGATCAGCTGGGTCATCAGCATTCCAAGCGTCATGGTTTGGCGATTGCCATCTGTAATACCAAAACGACGCAGGATCTTGGGAGCGATCTCTCCGGACTCCTCATAAGCTTCCAGAATATTTCTTCCCTGTTGCATTGAACAGCCATATTTGGAAGCAAGTAGTTGACTCCAGTAATTGATTTCTTCATTCCGGTCACGATGACTGTTCCAGGCATATCTGCTCCAGGCTGCATACCATATCCAGTCCCTTTCAATTTGCAATAGTCTTTTACCCTTTACACTGTCAGCAGTATAGGGCCAGTCCCAATAAGATGCCTGAGGATATAAATGCAAACCTCTTCCTCCCATGATATTCTCCATGCCCTGCACAGATCTCTGAATGAAATCAATAGAGCCATACCGGAAGGGTTCCAGGTTTGCCATAATATGCACGTTCTCGATCTGCACACTTCCCAGTTTACTCAATGTCTGATGCAACTCAGCCCATTTACCTCTGGGCGCATAAGTGGTAAGTGCTTCTCCATTAAACTTGGCTTCTGTATATAAATTTTTATATAAGGGCAATGCCGCGCGCATCACAGCAGGTGCATCTGTATCATGTGCCCGTAGAACAATTGGTGGTTCTTCTGCCTTACCCAATATTTTCAATCCATCTTTCACGCCCGGGATGATTGTTTGGGTAAACCAGGTTATATCATCATTGCCGACTCCTTCCATAGCTTCGCCGAGGCAAACCATTAAACCTACATTCGGATATTTTGCTACAAAGGCAGCAATACTTTTTCTAGTATAATCTGCTATTAATGGAATGATCGGACGGTCCCTGTCCTGCGTTTTGATATGATTATGCTCTGCAAATGGTTTTGAAACAATAATATTATAGAACATTTGGATCACCCAGATGCCTCTTTTGTCTGCCTCTTCAGTTAGAAAGCGGTATATCTCTTCATTCTTTTTAAAGGTGGCGT
>CAMLGP010000010.1 GCA_946479535.1 uncultured Bacteroidota bacterium | reverse complement strand
CAGGGCCATGGTTCGTGTGTCATGAACAACGTCTTGGTTCACGCAAGGCATGGTTCGTGTCTCATGAACAACGGCGTGGTTCACGCAGGGCAATGTTTCGTGTCTCACGAACAACGTCGTGATTCACGCAAGGCCATGGTTCGTGTCTCACGAACCACTACTTACGCCTTGTAGCAGTTACCTTTCTGTCTTTAAGGAAATCTTCCCACCCCTTATACTTCTTTCCCTGCTTCTCCATTAGAGGATTCATCTGGAAATGATGGCACACAGCAATGGCCAGTGCATCAGTAGCATCATAATAATCGGGCTCTTCCTGCAGGCTAAGGATGGACCGGAGCATTTTCCAGACCTGTACTTTATCCGCATTTCCATTACCCGTTATTGATTGTTTTACTTTCCGGGGTGAATATTCTGTAACTGGGATACCGGCATGCATGGCAGCTGCAATGGCAACACCCTGGGCTCTTCCCAGCTTCAGCATGCTTTGAACGTTCTTTCCAAAGAAAGGCGCTTCAATGGCAAACTCATGAGGTTTATATTGTATGATCAGCTGCACCACTTTTTGGTGTATTACGTGAAGACGTTCGTGATTATCTTTTTTGGCTGAGATCCGAAGGGTCTGCATTTCGCGTAATAACATCTTGCCACTGGTTATTTCAATTATACCATAACCCATTTGAAGTGTACCCGGATCAATTCCCAGAATTATTTTGGCAGGTTTGTGCAAGAGGGGCACTATTTTTACACGATTAATAAAACCGATTAGCCGGCATATCCATCGCAAATTACAGATAACAAGTGAGATGATTGTCTCCGTTTTAGACCACAGGGAACCACAGACACCAGGAGAGTCACAGAGTGCTCTCTGCGGGCTTTGGCACCTTTCTGTTTCTCTGTGGCCATAACCTAATCAGAATATTTCACAGTAAGCAATTATGGAAAAAAGGAAAACCACTGCAAAATATTTTAGATTCTTTATCCATTACTTCCTGGGTCCGCTATTATTCATCTGGGTTTCTTATTCCATCTATCATCAGTTGATCAAACAGGATCGTCTGGAAAGATCATGGCAGGAGATCCAGGCATCTTTTACCAGTTCCCGGATCATCTACCTGGTAGCGGTAATATTTCTGATGATATTGAACTGGGCCCTGGAAGCATTTAAATGGAAAGTCTGTATAAAGCGTGTTCAGCAGGTCAGGTTTTTGACAGCCTTTAAAGCCGTTTTATCAGGAGTTTCATTTGCTGTTAGCACTCCCAACCGGGTAGGGGAATACCTGGGTCGGGTGTTATACATGGATGAGGGGAACCGTTTAAAGGCCATTTCCCTGACCATAACCGGAAGTATGAGCCAGTTGATCATTACCCTTATCATGGGGGTGGCAGGCTGGATAATTCTGGCTCCTCAATTGGAAGCCAACCACCTGGTATCCCATTTCTGGTACAAGAGCATACTGTATGGAACCATTATTGCGTTACTATTTTTAACATTTTTTTATTTCCGTCTGGCGGGGGTGGCCAGGTGGTTTGAGCGTATTAAATGGATAAGAAAGTATGATTGGCTTTTCCGTGCCCTGGAGGAATTTAATGCAACTTTGCTGCTGCAACTGCTGTCTTTATCAGCATTGCGCTTTCTGGTTTTTATAGCGCAGTATTATTTGCTGTTCCGCTTTTTTGGTGTGCATGTTTCGGGGGAACAAACGTTATGGACTGTGAGCGTTTCCTTCCTGGTTATGGCGGTAATTCCAACCATCGCTTTGTTTACAGACCTGAGCCTCCGGTGGGAGGTCAGTTTAAACCTGGTGGGAATGTTCAGTGAAAATCACCTCGGTATATGGTTTACTTCGGTGAATATCTGGGTGATCAATTTAATAATTCCGGCATTAGCTGGCAGCTTGTTAATTTTGAGCATTAAAAAAATATTACTTAATAAAAATGAACAACAGGGATAAGAAGATTATTATGCAATAAGCTTTTTACCTGAGGAATCTGGGTGACCCATAAAACAATACAATTCTGATGAAAGGAACTTTGAAACTGTTGGCTGTATCGCTCATTGCATTAATGGCTTTCACCACACCTTCCGAAACCCCTTACCAGGAAATGTGCGGTATTAAAAATACCGCATTCAGTGCCGGTGAAAAGGTAGTTTTCACGGTTTATTATGCTGTAGCTGGCATCTATGTCAACGCAGGCACCGCCACCTTTACCAATACCCTGGAAAATTTAAATGGCAAACCTGTTTATCATATTGTAGGTGATGGCGCCACCAATTCATCTTACGATTTTCTTTATAAGGTGCGCGACAAATATGAAACTTATATTGACACTGCCACCCTTCAGACCTACAAGTTTGTGCGGAATGTGAATGAAGGCGGCCACAAGATTTACCAGAATGTTACTTTCAATAAAACGGCCAATACTGCACTTACCAATGAAGGAATATTTAAGGTGCCAGCCTGTGTGCAGGATGTGGTAAGTTCTGTTTTCTATGCCCGCAATATCGATTTCTCCAAATTACGCCCCAATGACAAGATCGCTTTCAGCCTGTTCCTTGACAATGAGGTAAACGAAATGTATATCCGTTACCTCGGAAAGGAAACCATTAAAACCAAGTATGGAAAGTTCAACGCCATCAAGTTCAAACCGCTTCTGATCAAAGGAACCATCTTTGATGGTGGTGAAAAAATGACCGTATGGGTCACTGATGATGAGAATCATATCCCCGTTCGCATTGAAAGCCCCATCGTGGTAGGTAAAGTGAAGATAGATATGATGAGCTATAATAATATCCGTTACCCATTGAGTTCACTGATCAGAAAGAAGTAAGAAAGCTATTAGCCGTTAGCCCTCGCCATGTTTCGTGAGACACGAACCAGGGCATGCTTATATCTCTTCCAGTTTAAAGAACTTATCCGGTCTGATCCCTCTCTCAGTGTACTTTAATGTACAGCATTCATATTGAGGATCGTGCTCAAAGAAAAGGATATACTCCCCTTCAACAGCTTCCTTCAAAAAAGCTTTCTTTTCCTGTAATGTAGTTAACGGGAACATATCATATCCCATGATATAAGGTAGGGGAATATGGCCTTGGGAAGGCAGCAGATCTGCCATAAATACAATCGTCTTTCCCTTGTACTTTATCTGAGGTAACATCATAGCCTGTGTGTGGCCATTGACAAAACGTACGTCTATATTTTCAGTGAAGGAAGTTTTTCCAAGTTTACCATCTGTCCCGATAGCTATCGGGATGAATTTCAGTTTGCCACTTTCTTCTATCGGTAAAATATTTTCTTTCAGAAAAGAAGCCTTTTCCCGTTCATTCGGGTTCACCGCCCATTCCCAGTGTTCTTTGTTGCTCCAGAAAGTAGCGTTTTTAAAACCAGGAACCAGTTTATCGCCTTCACGCACAATACTTCCACCACAATGATCAAAATGCAGATGACTCAGAAATACATCGGTAATATCATTCCTGGAAAATCCATATTTCGCCAGTGATTTATCCAATGTATCGTCACCGTGCAAGTGGTAATGACTGAAGAATTTCGCATCCTGCTTATCGCCATTGCCATTGTCTACCAGGATCAGGCGATTGCCTTCCTGTATCAGCAAACAACGGAGCGCCCAGGAGCATAAATTATTTTCATCAGCCGGGTTGATCTTGTTCCAGATTGATTTGGGTACTACGCCAAACATGGCGCCGCCATCCAGCTTAAAGTACCCGGTATTGATAGTATAAAGTTTTGTCATTTCGTAAAATTGAATTATCCATTTACCTCTTTCATGCGCCTGTCATACGGAGCCTTGGCAAATAATAACGCCAGGAAAGCTGCTACAAAAAATACACCAAGTGCAATGATACTGTTACGCATGCTTCCGGTGAGTTCTTCTAAATACCCAAAAGTGAATATGCCTAATACAATAGCGATCTTTTCAGTCACATCATAAAAGCTGAAAAAAGAAGTAGTATCCTGCGTTTCGGGTAATAACTTGCTATACGTACTTCTGCTCATGCTTTGAATGCCACCCATTACCAGTCCAACAAGTGCGGCCAGTAAATAAAATCCTGTTTGTGATTGCACTTTATAACCAGCAATACATACCACGATCCAGATCAATACAGCAATAGCAATCACCCACCAGTTACCGATCTTCCGGCTTAATCTGCTCATCCCTACGGCACCAATAATCGCCACTAACTGAATAATGATAATGGTCATGAGCAATTTGGGTTCATCTTTCTCATCCGGAAAAATTTCTTTCTTACCAAAACCAGCCGCCACCAGCATTACCGTTTGTACTCCACTGCTGTATAAAAAGAAACTGAGTAGAAAGCGGGAGAGGGCCGGCATGTGCCGCAACTGATACCATACTTTCTTCAATTCAATAAATCCATTAGCCAGCACATTTCTCTTTGCTTTGCGCTCAGCTCTGCTGCTAACCGGCAATGCACGCAAAGTGATCTGTGCAAAGCCAAACCACCAGAGCCCTGTCAGCAAAAATGAAATACGGGCACCTATTGTTCCATCCTCTTTATTAAGGCCAAACCATTCAGGTTTCAGGATCACAACAAATGCTATGATCTGGAGAAGTACGCTACCAATATAGCCGAGAGAATATCCTTTTGCACTGATCCTGTCCTGATCCGCAGGGGCAGCAATATCAGGCAGATATGAATTATAAAATACCAGGCTGCTCCAGTAACCCATGGCGGCTATGCCAAAAGCAAACATTCCGTATTCAATATTGAGATGCCCGCTTTTATCTTTTGCAAAAAAGAAAAGCGCAACACAGGCTGCCGAACCGATATAACAAAACCATCGCAACCAGATCTTTTTATTCCGGCGATAGTCCGCTATTGAACTAAGTATGGGTGAGGTCAACGCCACCAGCAAAAACACAGCAGCCAATGTATAGTTCTCCAGTGCAGTATTCACAAAACGTCGTCCAAAGAAATATACATAGGATTGATCATTGTGATTGGAAGCTGAAGTAATGCCCACATAGTAAGCTGGAAATATGGTGGAAGTAATAACAAGATTGTAAGCTGAGTTGGCCCAGTCATACATGGCCCAGGCATTTACAATCTTCTTGGAAGCTGTTTGCATAACTGAAAAAGTTGGTTCGTTCGGGAGTAAGCTCTACTATGACGAAGATAGCGTAACGGTTAGTAATCGTTTTTTGATCAGCTTTTCAGGGTTCCTGTAAGTAAGAGGATCAGCAATAAAGCGCCCACAATTATCCGGTACCAGCCAAATACTTTAAAGCCGTACTGCTTCAGGAAATTAATAAAGAACCGGATGGCCAGTATGGCCACAAAAAATGCCACCAGGTTGCCTACAATAAATGAAATAGTATTATCCCTGTTCGCCATGATGATCTCGTAACCTTTCTCTTTCACGCCTCCTATTTCCCATTCTTTCAGGAAAATGGAATGAGCAGTAGCTGCAAACATGGTTGGAACAGCCAGGAAAAAAGAAAATTCAGCAGCCAGCTGCCGCGTGAACTTCTGTTGCATGCCACCGATAATGGAAGCAGCACTTCTGCTTACACCTGGTATCATGGCCAGGCATTGCCAGATACCAACAATGAATGATTTGCCATAAGTGATCTGATCATCCTTTGTTATGGTTGGGTTCTTAAATACGTTATCGATAAATAATAATATGAAACCTCCTGCCAGCATGGTAATGCCAACTATCATCGGGCTCTCCAGCATTTCATCAATCTTATCGGAAAACAGATAACCCAGCACCAGGGCAGGGATCACGCCAACCAGCAGTCGTAAATAGAATTGCCAGCGACTGAACTGAAAGAATTTACGTGCATATAAAAATACCACGGCCAGGATGGCGCCAAACTGAATGGCAACTTCAAATAATTTGGTGAACTCTTCTTTATGTATTCCCAGCAATGAACTGGTAATGACCATATGACCCGTTGAAGAAATAGGTAGAAATTCGGTTACCCCTTCTACAATGGCGAGAATAACTGCTTCAAATAAATTCATTCAATGGGCAGATTATACGGTAGGTTTGGGCCGTTTGAATATTGCGTAGATCTCAAGTACCAATCCCGCCATGATCAGTATCGGGGCCAGCGTAATACGGCGAAAGCTATACACCTCATCTTTATTAAATACACTGGGGTCTTTGCTTGCACCACCGCTCATCAGGAACATCCCTAATGCAATCACAATTATACCGATCAGCATCCAGCGGTAATTATCCTTTGTAAAGATGGAATTATTAGATGCAGCCACAGGCGTATTCGGTTTTCTTTCAATGGGTGAACTCGTCTTTTTTTCTGCCATTATTGGAGATTTGGGTCAGCAAGATAGGAGAATAATTTTGAAATTTTGAAATGGGGAAATTGTGAAATTCAGGGGCAGGAAACGCTTAATTAGCTCTTTTTCAGGGCATGATTGTCTAAAATTTCGAAATTTCCCATTTCTAAATCCTTAATATAAATCATCCAGCTTCATTTTCAGGTATTTAATCACGCTCCGGTGAGTGCTGAACAGGGTGATAAACACTCCTATCAGGATCAGGGACATGAACAATACGGAGAGCATGAAATTATCCCTCATGCCTCTAAGCCCGGTAAGGAGGTTTTCCAGTAATATAATGACCAGGTAAACTGCTACTGAAGCTATTACTCCACTCAGTGCTCCATAAATAATTGCCCTGTTGTTCATTGGCCGGGCAATGAACTTTCGTGTAGCGCCTACCATCTGCATGGTCTTGATGAGGAAGCGGTTGCTGAACATGGCAAGGCGGATGGTATTATCGATCAAAAAGATCACCACTATGGAAAGCAGGATCACAATCACCAGCATATAAATACTGATCTTTTTCAGGTTCTCATTCATCTTTCCTACCAATGCTTCGGGGTATTGCACATCATTAATATATGTCTGCTGTTCCAGATCCTTCTTGATCAGGGTAAGTGAATCTGTATTAAGGTACTTATCCGTCACCTTAAAATAAATGGCATTGGGGAGCGGATTTGCAGTAAGCACTTTATCCCAGTCCTCATTGCCATCTGACAAATAGATCTTCTTTCCCTCTTCCTTGGTGATATAATCAATTGATCTGATATAGGGTTTGGCAGAAATATACTGCATGAGTGCCGTACTGTCTGAGGGTGCAAGATCACCCCGCAGGTAAATTCTTACTTCCACGCTCTCCTTGAAATAATCGCCCAGCTTATTGGCGTTGATCACCAGCCAGCCAATCATGCCCAACAGGAAAAGGATGAGCGTAACGCCCAGGATAGTCATGAAATAAGACGGTTTTCCACGCTTGATAGAAGCCTTTCTGGATTCAGCCATGCTATTGATTTTGAAATGGTAGGGTATGGCAAAAATAGCCAATTTAGCTCTGCAATCCGTAATTTTGCCATCCTGCCGTCAGGCAGGACTGCCATGCCGATGGGCAGATTATACATCTAACGCTATCAGGAACCCAATATTTTATTATCAGGTGTTATTGATTATTAAAGGATAAATACTAATGGCTAACGGCTAATTGCCAATAGCCCTGGAAAAATACCATGGAATATAAGTTCAGAGATATAGAGCAACGCTGGAAAGAACAGTGGAAAGAGAATAAAGTGTACCAGGTCCCCAATCCTGGCGAAGGGGCAAGCCTCAAACCCAAATGTTATGTGTTGGACATGTTTCCCTATCCCAGTGGAGTAGGTTTGCATGTAGGCCATCCACTTGGATACATCGCCAGCGATATTTATGCCCGTTATAAAAGACTCAAAGGTTTCAATGTGCTCCATACCATGGGCTATGATGCCTTTGGTTTGCCTGCTGAACAATATGCCATTGAACACGGCATTCACCCCGCTGTAAGCACGGAGCAGAATATCAACAATTTCCGGAAGCAGATGGATAATGTGGGTTTTTCGTTCGATTGGAGCCGGGAGTTCCGCACTTCCGATCCTTCTTATTACAAATGGACCCAATGGATCTTCCTGCAGTTGTTCGACAGCTTCTTTAATCGAAAAAATAAAAAGGCAGAACGGATACCGGTGCTGATAAATGCTTTTGAAAAAGAAGGTAATAAATCACATCCCTGTCCGGGTGATCCCTCTCTTAAATTCACAGCTGATGAATGGGAGAACTTTGATGAAGCAAAAAGAATGGATATTCTCATGCAATATCGTCTCGCTTATTGCGGCTATGGTGAAGTGAACTGGTGTGAAGCACTGGGCACCGTACTGGCCAATGATGAAGTGATCAATGGAGTGAGTGAACGAGGCGGCTATCCAGTAGTAAAAAAGAAACTGCGCCAATGGTATCTCCGCATAACGGAATATGCAGATCGTTTGCTGGAAGGACTGGAGAAAGTGGATTTCAGCGATGCCATGAAGGAAATGCAGACCAACTGGATTGGTAAATCATCCGGAGCTGAAATTGATTTTGCCATTGCCGGAACTGCTGATAAACTCAGGGTGTATACTACCCGTCCGGATACCATATTTGGCGTTGACTTTATGGTGATCGCGCCCGAGCATGATCTTGTGGCCTCTATTACAACACCTGAACAACAGCAGGCAGTAGATGATTATATTACTTATGTAAAGAGCAGGAGTGAGCGGGAACGTATGGCTGAAAAAAAGATCAGTGGGGTATTTACCGGAGCTTATGCTTTAAATCCTTTCAACCAGCAGAAGATTCCCATCTGGATTTCTGAATATGTACTGGCAGGATACGGTACCGGTGCAATCATGGCTGTACCCTGCGGTGATGAGCGTGACCATAAATTCGCGAAGCAGTTTAATATCCCTATCACCAATATCATTGGTAAATATTATGATGGTGAGGATGCCAACCCCACAAAGGAAGCCATCCTGGAGAATTCCGGTTTTCTCAATGGCATTGTAATGAAGGAGGCCATTGAGATCGTGATCCGGAAAATAGAGGAGATGGGTATCGGCATTCGCAAAGTGAATTTCAAAATGAGGGACGCGGCCTTCAGTCGCCAGCGTTACTGGGGTGAACCATTCCCCATTAAATGGATCAATGGAGTGGCATATCCGCTGGATGAAAAAGAATTGCCACTGGAATTGCCGTATGTAGATTCGTATAAACCCGGACCAGAAGGAGAAGGACCGCTCGCCAATATAAAAGCCTGGACTGACCAGCATCTGGAAACTAACACCATGCCCGGTTATGCAGGCAGCAGCTGGTACTTCCTCCGCTATATGGATCCGCATAATGATAAAGCATTCTGCGACCGGAAGATCTCTGATTACTGGAACCAGGTAGACCTATACATCGGCGGAACAGAACATGCTGTTGGGCATTTGCTGTATAGCCGCATGTGGACGAAAGTGCTATATGATCTGGACTATATCGGGTATGATGAGCCTTATAAGAAACTGGTGAACCAGGGAATGATTACAGGGAGGTCATATTTTTTTAATTTAGTTCTTGAGGATAATCCTACTGATCCTAAACAATATATTACTTCATATAATAAAACAACAGCCTCCGGCAATTCTCCCAGGTTAAGATACGGACATAGGATTGTTGATAACGATGGACGCTTATTTAGAAAAATATTTGAAAGGGCTATTAGTGAGAATTTAATAGAAGCCCCAAGTTATGAGATTCGTTGGGAAAAGGAAGGCGAAGAAGAATTCATTTATGTAAAAGAGGAATCGGAGAAAATGTCGAAGTCTAAATATAATGTCGACAATCCCGATGATCTTGTTTATAAATACGGCGCTGATACCTTCCGTATGTATGAAATGTTCCTGGGCCCGGTAGAAATGTCAAAACCCTGGGACACCAAAGGAATTGAAGGGGTGCACCGATTTCTCAAAAAATTATGGCGACTTTTCTTTGATGAGGTAAAAGGAAAGGTTTGGACTGATGAAAAGGCTACTGATGCTGAACTGAAAGTATTACATCGCGCCATTAAGAAAATTGAAGATGATACAGAACGATTCAGCTTCAATACCGGTGTCAGTGGCTTTATGATCGCGGTAAATGAGCTTACTGATCTCAAATGCAATAAAAAACAGATACTGGAGCCTTTATTGATCCTGCTGGCTCCCTATGCACCTCATATTGCCGAAGAACTCTGGCATCAATTAGGTAACAAAACAACAGTGCTGGATGCGCACTATCCTTTATTTGAAGAGAAATATGTTACTGAATCCAGTAAAGAATATCCCATTTCCGTAAATGGCAAAACCCGCACTACCCTGAATATTTCACTGGATGCGGCCCAACTGGACGTAGAAAAGATCGTATTGGAAAATGAAGTAATAAAGAAATGGCTGGAAGGAAAGGCTCCCAAAAAGATCATCTATGTTAAAGGGAAAATGGTGAATGTGGTTGTTTAACAAAAATTATCACTGCATGAAAATATTACTAATGCCTTTGCTGGCTATGATCCCTATTGCTATGCAAGCCCAGGAATTACACGTAATGACATTTAATATTCGATATAATAATCCGGGTGATAGCCTGAACGCATGGCCCTATCGTAAGGATAAACTGGCTTCCCAGGTATTATTTCATGGTGTAGAGTTACTGGGAGTGCAGGAAGCATTGATCGGCCAGATGGAAGACCTTCAGCAGCGTTTGCCCAGGTTTAAACACTTTGGCGTTGGGCGTGATGGAGAAACAAAAGGAGAACATTCCGCAATCTTTTATGATTCAACGCGCTTGCAATTATTACAGGGAGAAACTTTCTGGCTTTCAGAAACACCAACAGTAGTAGCAAGTAAAAGTTGGGATGCAGCATTGACAAGGATCGTAACCTGGGCTAAATTCCGCGACAAAAAATCAAAGAAGATCTTCTTCGCTTTCAATACGCATTTTGATCATATGGGGCAGGTTGCAAGAAGAGAAAGTGCTAAACTGTTATTACAAAAGGTAAAAGATATTGCAGGCACCACACCGGCTATTATTACCGGTGATTTCAATGCAAAACCTTCTGATGAGCCTATCCGGGTAATTGTTGATGCCAATAACCCGTTACGTTTAACAGATACAAAGGGCATATCAGCCACACCTCATTACGGACCCGAAGGAACTTTCAATGGTTTTACAGCCAAAGAGCTCTATAATGACCCCATTGATCACATCTTCATCAAAGGAAAATGGAAAGTGCTTAAGCATGCCACCATTTCTGAAACATGGGAAGGAAGATATGCGTCAGATCATTTTAGTGTTATCGCAAATGTATTGATCCCATAACAATCCACGCAATGCATTTCGATATGGTTCGTGAGACACGAACCATGGCTGATCGAATGTATCTCGATATGGTTTGTGAGACACGAACCATGGCGGATCGGATGTATCTCGATATGGTTTGTGAGACACGAACCATGGCGGATCGGATGAGTTTCGATATGGTTTGTGAGACACGAACCATGGCGGGAGGCTAGCGGTCAGTAGCTTCACCCGCTTTCACAAACCGTATCATCGCACTACTTCCTTCCGTACTTTCCAGCCTTGCATCATATCGCTTATCTCCTACCAGTGCAATCATATAGGACGTATTGGGAGGAATAGAACCCAGGTTCTCCGCCACCATCGTCAATTCATTGGTTTCCTCCAGCTGTTTTACGGCTATCTTAATAGTGTAAGCTGATCCTAATAAACGGATATGTTGAAAGATGAGACGGTCATTCAGGAATAATGAAATCGAATCGCCATCTATTTCGGCATTATCATAAAACTGTAACTCAACAGAATCACCAGCCAGTGGAATTTCTTTAACCAATACCTTTTTACGTGTAATATATTTTTGTTCAATTGTTGGGGCAGGTGTTATTGGTTTGTCAATCTTTGCATCAGCTATAGGCGGTGCAATAGTAACAGGCTCTCTTATTGGTTCTATTATTGGTTCCTGGCGCGTACGCTGAAGAATGGGAGAAGGAATTTGGGTTATTGGTTCTTCCTGATCTCTTGCAGAAAGTTTGGCTATAAGATCAGGATCGTTACCGCCAATGAGATAACTATCTATCACATCATCCCAATCATCCGGAAAATTGGTTGATGCTGTTTTATCCAGGTGAACATCTCCTTTCGGATTTTCATCTTCAGGTTTGCCAGCTTTCCCATCCAGCATCATTTTACCTTCACCCGGACAATTAAAATCTGCACGGGATAACATAGCCATTTTACCTGCAGCATTGCGTGAGCTTCCTGTTCTCTCTTCAATCAAATGATCATCCCACCATACTGCTTCATTGGTATTGGGATCAAAATAACCCTTGATGCCATAGCGGCGATAATGCGTTGGAGACTCGTAATAATACGAGGTTCCCGTAAGGCTATCGCCCTGCTGGATGATCTTCACTTCCACCTTCTGCCTGTTGATCTTTCCCTGCCATATACCTGTGATCATTTGGGCTTTTACAGCCATGAATGCCATAATGGCCAGAAACAGTGTGCAGGTACGGATCAGAAATAGTCTTTTCAAGTGACTGGTTTTGATGTTTGCCATTAGCCTTTAGCTATTAGCTGTTAACCAAGAATTAATCTAATGGCTAATAGCTAAAGGCTAATAGCTTCATTTTAAAACGGACCCGAAAGAGACCTAGTATATGTAAATCGTTAATTAGTAGTGTTAACGCGGAAAATACATGCAAAAAATAGTAAAAAACCATTAGTCGCATCAACCTGTTTTGAAAGAAGAAAATACTGTTCAAAAATTGTTAAACTGGAAAAATACATTAATTTCCAAACCTGATCTCCTCTGAATAACCTCCCTTTTATCTAACCATTCACCAAGTTCTGCTTATGAGAAAATTCTACCTTCTCCTATTAACGCTATTCTTTGTCCTTGCTAATCTGGTAAACACTATTGCACAGGTAGTTACCATTCCAACCAGCAACACAAACAATGCATCAGTAAATGACCCCCTGGGCACTTTCTATGGATATGAAAGGACAGCCCTGATATACACTCCAGCCGAAGTGGGTACTGCAGGTATCCTCTCTGCCGTAGGTTTTTATATCAATAGTCTTACCGCTGCTTCCAATGCCACTGATGTGCGCATCTATATGAAGCACCGGAATGATCTGTTCACCACTGCTTCAACTTATGCAACTGAAACAGGTGGTGCAACGCTTGTATATGGGCCAACCACTATTACAGCGGCATCCTTAACAGCCAATCAGTGGAAGACCATAACGCTGGCTACCAATTTTGTGTATAATGGCACCAGCAACCTGGAAATAATCATTGAAACCAACTTTGGAAATGCAGGCGGTGAGGGGAGCACCGGTAAACAGTTCCGCGCTACTGATCTCTTCACTACGCAATATTATCAGCGATGGAATGGAGATAATACTGCTCCGGCAGGAAATGGAGTATTGAACGCTTTAAGGCCAAATGTACAATTGACCTTTTCCAGTCCGGCATGTGTGCCTGGATCACTGGCGGGTGGAACCACTCAATCCAGTATAGCATCAGCCTGCACCGGTACAGCTTTTAATTTATTTATAGCTCCGGGTTCCTCCAGTTTTGGATCATCAATGACATACCAGTGGCAATCCTCACCTGATGGAACTACCTGGACTGATATAGGCGGTGCAACAACCGTAGGGGCCACTGTTACACAAACTGCCGCTACTTATTATCGCCGAAAAATGACCTGTAGCGGTACCGATGCATTTTCCACTCCCGTGCAGGTTACTCAAAACACCTTCCTCAACTGTTATTGTAATAGCGGACTAACAACATCAGTTAATGGTGTTGATATTATTACTAATGTATCACTCACCAATGAAGCAGGTGCCAACTACGCCAATGCAAGTACATCTAACGGTACCACTAATTATGTTTCCTATAATAATACGCCGTTAGATATGGGACAGCAAACGAGTGGCACACTGGCCATCACATTTGGTACAGATGGAATACAATGGAGTGCTGCGTGGATCGACTGGAATCAAAATGGAGTATTTGAATCATCTGAAAATATTGCACTGGCAGCGAACTCCTCAAGTGGTGGATCAACCATTACCTATGATTTTGATGTACCGGCCTCTGCTTTATTAGGAAATACAAGAATGAGAGTCAGAGGAGGTAATGATGCTGCTTATTCCATATCAGGCGCCTGCGGTACTACTGATTTTGGCGAAACGGAAGATTATCTCATCAATATTACTGCGCCACCAGCCTGTATCAAACCAGGCAATGTTGGGATTACAGCACTGGGTCCAACATCAGTAACCCTGTCCTGGACAGCTCCCACACCCGGACCAGCTTCCGGATATGATTGGGAGGTTCGCACATCCGGCGCACCAGGAAGTGGAGCAACAGGGCTGGCAGCAAATGGCAGTACTGCAGCAGGTGTTACAACGGCCAATGTACCCGGACTTGTTTCCAATTCCAGCTATTCGCTATATGTACGTTCTGTATGTACACCCGGAACAGAATATAGTTTGTGGTCAAACCCCATTACGTTTGCTACGCCATGTTCACTTATTACCAGCTTCCCCTTCATTGAAACATTTGAAACAACAAGTCCAAGCCTGGACTGCTGGAAGAATCTGCACGTGAGTGGCTCTACTGACTGGACATACGAAGCGGGTGCAGCCAATGGAGGAGAAGTAACTACTGCACACAGTGGTTCACGTAATGCAGCTTATTATGGTGATGGTACCGGTGATGTAACAAAACTGGTTTCACCACCCTTCAATTTCTCCGGTATAGGTGCTGGAGGAGCCATTCTACGATTCTGGTATTCCAACCAGCTATGGGATTTTGATCAGAATGAATTGCGTGTTTATTATAAAACATCCACATTTGGTGCCTGGACGCTTATTCCAGGAGCTGTATATGATTTTACGAAGAACATAGGCGACTGGACAGAAGTTGAGCTGGCGCTTCCGGGATCAACAACAGGAGAATATTATATAGCATTTGAAGGAACAGATCTGTTTGGTTATGGGGTTACGCTGGATGATGTATGGGTTGGAGCCGTTCCAACCTGTAGCAGGCCAACAGCTGTATTGGCAACAGGTGCAACTTCATCCACTATGGAAGTAAGCTTTACTTCCACCGGAAATAATTTTATTGTTGAATATGGTGCACCCGGATTTACTCCCGGAACCGGTGCAGCCGCTGGTACCGGTGGAACTATTGTTACCGGAACAGCATCACCCATTGCCATTACAGGGTTACCAGCCAATACAGATTACGATGTTTATGTAAGGAGGGTTTGTACTGCTGGTGCTGATTATAGTGATAATGTATTATCAAAGACAAGAACACAATGTGCTGCAGTGAATGTTCCCTATATCCAGGATTTCACAGGAGTAACATCCCCCAATTTACCCGGCTGTACTTCTTTACAGGATTACAATGGATGGCCCACCTGGCAGGTGGTGACGCCACCGGCTACTTACGGCTTCCCCGGTCAGGCATTGCGCTATACTTATGTAACAGATAAAGGAGGAAACGACTGGTTCTATACACAGGGTATTAATCTTACTGCAGGCACAACTTACGAGCTGGATTATAAATACGGAACAACGGACCCACTGTTCCCTGAAAGCATGAAAGTGGCGTATGGTTCAAAAGCAACCAGTACGGCAATGACAACTGTGTTGAAAGATTATCCAGCTATCCTGGCCAATGGAGGAGCACCCTTTGCCAAACTGGAGAGACTTTCATTTACACCTGCTACTACTGGTGTTTATTATCTGGGCTTCCAGGTATATTCAGCACCGGATGAATTCCGTCTTTACCTGGATAGCATACATTTGAAAGTAGCACCCATCATTGATGCTGCTATCACAGCGGTATCTGCCCTGCCAAATTGTACTGGCAACACCCAATTGCAGGCAACAGTATATAATAACAATCTCACAACACTTGATTTTGCAGCGCATCCTGTAACTGTAACAGCAAATATTACAGGCACATCAACCGCTTCTGTAAACGTTGTGGTGAATACAGGTACACTGGCGCCCGGTGCCTCAAGAGTGATAACACTGCCTGGCTATAATTTTGTTCCAGGCAACTTTACTGCCACTGTAATAGCAAGCTCGCCTGATGATGGTATAACAGCCAATAATACAAAGGCAGCCAGCTTTACG
>CAMLGP010000009.1 GCA_946479535.1 uncultured Bacteroidota bacterium | reverse complement strand
AGGCAGCAGTATAGGTGCTGAACTTGGCAGTATGAGAGTAACTGAGCAGATTGATGCCATGGAAGTAAGCGGTACCAATCCTTTCAAATACCTGGTGGTAACCAGGGTGCTGGCAGCCACTTTGATGTTACCAGTGCTGGTTGTTCTTAGTGACGCAATTTCTTTGTATGGGTCCTATTTGGGAGTAAATATCCGTGAAACCACCAGCTTCAACCTGTTTTTTAAACAGGTATTTGATGCATTAAGCTTTAGTGATGTATGGCCCGCATTTATCAAAACCTATTTCTTTGGATTTGCGGTAGGCATTACAGGCTGTTATAAAGGGTATAACTCAAGGAAAGGTACCGAAGGTGTTGGGCGTTCAGCCAATTCCGCGGTTGTGGTAAGTTCTTTACTGGTGTTCATAATAGACCTGGTAGTAGTGCAGATTACTGACCTCCTTGGAATAAATTAAAATTTTATGCAGGCGGCTGAAAAAATAGTAAAGAAATCAAAAAGCAATATCACTGCCGAACCAGTAGTAAGGGTTAAACATCTTTATAAATCATTCGGAACAAATAACGTATTAATCAATTTCAACTTTGAATTGAAGAAAGGGGAAAATGTGGCTGTATTGGGGAAATCCGGTTCAGGCAAATCGGTATTTATCAAATGCCTTATTGGCCTGCTCAAACCTGATCAGGGCGAGATCAACATACTGGGAAAAGCAATTCCAGAACTCAGCAACGAAGAATTGGACCATATACGGGTGAAAGTAGGTTTCCTTTTTCAGAGCAATGCACTCTATGATTCAATGACGGTGAGAGAAAATCTTGAGTTCCCCCTACGCCGCCATTGGATTAAACTTACACCTGAGCAGACAAATGAACGGGTCATGGGGGTTTTGAACAATGTTGGGCTTGCTCACACAATAGGTATGATGCCTGCAGAATTGTCGGGCGGAATGCGCAAACGCATCGCATTGGCGCGCACACTCATACTTGAACCGGAAATAATCCTGTATGATGAACCTACCACAGGCCTGGATCCCATTACAGGAAGTGAGATCAGCAATCTTATGGTGGAGGTAAGTGAAAAATATAATACTTCATCCGTTATCATTTCTCACGACATGAATTGTATCCGTACTACTGCAGACAGAATTGTGATGCTGATAGAGGGAAAATGTTATGCAGAAGGCTCCTATGAATACCTGAAACAATTAACAGATCCTAAAGTGAAACAATTCTTTGAATAATGGCAACAAAAAATTTCAATAATATTAAACTGGGGGTGTTTGTAACAGCAGGCCTCCTCTTACTTATCCTCGGCTTATACATAATCGGGAAAAATTCAAACTTCTTTGGACGAAACTTCCAGGTTAAAGCCCGGTTTGAGAATGTGCAGGGACTTACTGCCGGAAATAATGTACGATATTCCGGCATACAGGTAGGAACAGTCAAAAAAGTGAAAATACTCAGCGACACGCTGATAGAAGTGACGATGTTAATAGAGGACAAAATGAAATCTTTTATCCATAAAAATGACCAGGTAAGCATAAGTACGGATGGGCTAATGGGAAATAAATTAATTAATATAGTACCAGCCAGGGACAATGCAGCACTTGTGCAGGATAATGACATATTGCCAATAAAGGAAGGCGCTGATACAGAAGCCATGCTGGAAACCCTGAACAGAACAAATAACAATATTGCCCGTATTTCAGAAGGTCTGCAGTTAACTGTAAACCGGATCAACACCAGCAAAGCATTATGGACAATCCTGGATGATCCAACTCTTCCAAAAAATCTGAAAACTTCTCTTTTGAATATCCGGCAAGCCACAGGTAAGGCTGATAAATTTGTATCAGAACTTCATGCAATGATCATAGACGTAAAAAATGGAAAAGGAACTCTCGGTGCCATACTCACTGATACGGCAATAGCCTATAACCTGAAAGAAGCCATTGCCCGGATACAGACTGTAGGCAACAATGCAAATACCCTGGCAGAGGAGTTGACCGGCCTTACAACTAATGTAAAAAAAGAAATCACAAATGGTAAAGGCACAGTGAATGCTTTATTAAAAGATTCCACATTGACGCTCAGGCTCAACAATTCCCTCAGCAATATTGAGCAGGGTACCTTAAGCTTCAATCAAAGTATGGAAGCCCTGAAGCATAATTTCCTGCTTCGTGGATACTTTAGGAAGCAGGAAAAACAACGGAAAAAAGAATCAGTAGCTTTTGACCAATAAGGGTATAAGATTTTTGTACAGTTTTTTGGTGTTTGCCAGTTTTTAAAAGCTCACCGAACGCTATAAGTGACATTAATCACCCGTCATGGACTGATTTGCAGATATTTTTGAACACGAAAATGATACCTAATGTTGCCAGAACAAAGACAACTTCATGAATTATTTCCCAACCTGGAAGAAGGACTGTATGAGGAAATGACAAAATACGGCGATGTAAAGGAAGTTCCGGGAGGGACTATTTTATTGCGAACCGGACAGACTATTCGTTCAATTATCCTGGTTATGGAGGGAGTTGTAAAACTTTACCGGGAAGATGACGAAGGCAATGAATATTACATGTATCACATTAAACCCGGGCAGGCCTGCGCAGTATCCCTGGTGTGTACTTATGGCCAGGAAAAAAGCCAGGTAACAGCAAAAGCGTTAACTGATATTACTGTGCTTGCTATTCCGCTGAAGTACATGGATGATTGGCTGGCTAAATATAAAAGTTGGCACTTCTTTGTAATTAGAACGTATCGCTCACGCTATGAAGAACTCCTGAATACGATTGATGAGATAGCCTTCAGGAATATGGATGAGCGACTGGAATTTTACATTAAAAAACAGGTAAAGCAATTTGGTAAACAAATAAAACTAACCCATCAGAATATTGCAACAGATCTAAATTCTTCCCGGGAAGTGATCAGTCGCCTGATGAAAAAAATGGAAAAAAACGGATGGATAATTATCCATCGCAATTCCTTTGAATGGATCAGGGATTGAATGCCTGATGCTTCTTGCCTTTGTCCTATTCAATTAATTAAAATGAACCCTTTATGGAAATTGCGGGCTACATAATTTCACTTGTCATAGGAATTCTTTTGGGACTGACTGGCAGTGGGGGATCTATTCTTACTGTACCTGTTTTAGTTTATTTATTCAGAATACAACCGGTGATAGCTACTGCCTATTCATTATTTATTGTGGGCTCAACCAGCCTGGTAGGAAGTTTTGCCAAATATAAGGGTGGAGATATAAATTTTAAAACCGCTATAATATTTGGCATCCCATCTATTTTAACAGTGTTTATTACAAGAGCTTTTATTGTTCCTGCAATACCAGATGAAATTTTTTCAATTGGTAGTTTTTTGGTAACAAAATCAATACTTATGATGGTTTTGTTTGCCGTATTAATGTTGTTTGCTTCTGTTTCCATGATCAGAAATAAAATAAAGCCTGTGGCCGTTGTAAATGACCAGAGGAAATTTAAATATTCTCTTATCCTTCTGGAGGGAACGGCCGTAGGAATAATTTCCGGGCTGGTAGGTGCCGGAGGTGGCTTTTTGATCATCCCCGCATTGATATTACTGAGCAGACTGCCTATGAAACAGGCAGTGGGAACTTCCCTTGTTATTATTGCGGCCAATTCGCTGATTGGTTTCACCGGTGACCTGGGAAAAGCATAGATCAACTGGGTCTTCCTTTTATCAATAACTGGGCTTGCCATTGCAGGTATTTTCATTGGCAACATGATAAGCAAGAAGATATCGGGAAACGACTTAAAGAAAGCATTTGGCTGGTTTGTGCTGGCAATGGGAATATTTATTATAATTAGGGAATTGATCTCAGCAGGAAGCAATTAATAAATAATTCTGTTGTGTGACTTTTATCATTGTCGGTTTTTTGAAATAATTCGAATTTGCACTAATTAATAATTAAAACAGAGATTTATGAAAATTGAACAGATATATACCGGATGCCTCGCTCAGGGAGCTTATTATATTGAAAGCGAGGGTGAAGCGGCCATTATTGATCCGCTTCGTGAAGTAGGACCCTATATTGAAAAGGCGCAAAGAAATAAGGCAAAGATTAAATACGTCCTCGAAACACACTTTCATGCAGATTTTGTCAGCGGTCATCTTGACCTGGCAAAGAAGACCGGGGCAGCTATTGTTTATGGCCCAACTGCCCAGCCAGCGTTTGATTTTTATGCTGCCAGAGATGGCGAGGAATTAAAAGTGGGAAAAATTTCAATTAAAGTATTACACACTCCGGGTCATACAATGGAAAGCACCTGTTATCTGCTCAAAGATGAAAAAGGAAAAGAGGTTGGATTATTCAGCGGCGATACCCTTTTCATTGGGGATGTTGGCCGCCCAGATCTGGCCCAAAAAGTGAAAGCAGAACTTACACAGGATATGCTTGCCGGTTATCTGTTTGACTCACTAAGAAATAAAATCATGCCTCTGTCTGATGATATCATTGTATACCCCGCCCATGGCGCAGGTAGTGCATGTGGAAAGAATATGAGCAGGGAAACCACTGACACACTGGGTCATCAGAAAAAGACAAATTATGCGCTCCGGCCGGATATGACCAAAGAAGAGTTTATAAAGGAAGTTACAACTGGACTGGTGGAACCACCGGCATATTTCCCGCAGAATGTGATGATGAATATTAAGGGATATGAAAGCATTGACAAAGTCCTTGAAAGAGGTCTTCATGCACTGAGCCCTGAGGCATTTGAAGCCGCAGCAAATGAAACGGATGCGCTCTTACTGGATGTAAGGAATGCACAAATATTTGCCGCGGGCTTTATCCCCAATTCAATAAACATTGGGCTGGAAGGTTCATTTGCTCCCTGGGTAGGGACGTTGATACCTGATACCCGGCAGCAAATATTATTGATTACTGAAGTGGGCGCTGAAGAAGAGGCAGTAACAAGGTTAAGCCGGGTTGGATATGATTTTGTAATAGGTTATTTAAAAGGGGGTATCCAGGCCTGGAAGAATGCGGGTAAAGAGCTGGATACAATTACCAGCATAAGTGCCAATGAACTGGCTAAACTACAGGATGGAAATCCTTCTCTCCAAATACTGGATGTGAGAAAAAAGAGCGAATATGATAGTGAGCATATTATCAGAGCGGAAAATGTACCGCTGGATCATATTAATGATTCGCTGGCAATGATCGATAAAGAGAAACCGTATTATGTCCACTGCGCTGGTGGTTACCGTTCCATGATCTTTGCTTCCATTTTGAAGGCAAGGGGTTATAATAACCTGGTTGATATAAAAGGTGGATTTAAAGCTTTAAAAGATACCGGGAAGTTTAAGATGACAGAATATATATGTCCCACAACAATGCTTTAAACTGAATATCCTTACCAATCAGTTAAATAGTATTGCTAATACCTCAGCCCGGCCTATTCGAATACAAATGACATGCGTGATTCATTTCTTAGCCGGGCAGGTATTTAGCCCAAAGATTTTATACAGCGGGCAGGAACCAACAAGGCTGGTTAATAAAAATATACCGCCTAAGACTAACAGTATTATCCCAAAAATTCCTGTAACGTATCCTTCAAAATAAAGGAATGCAAATAAGGCCGCCAGGATTATGCGAACTGTACGATCAACATTACCCATATTCTTTTTCATATAAGAAATTTTATAACGAAATAATTAACAAGCTTGTAAATTATTTTGATAGTATAAGTGATCAGTATCACATATAATCATGATTTCAATCACCAATTTTGTAATCACTAAATTTTTCAGGCAATATGCTGGAGATGATAAAACAACCCTGGCCCTGGTATGTGGGCGGCATTATTATCGGTCTGATAGTACCTGTTCTCCTGATTATAGGTAATAAGCATTTTGGGATTTCTTCCAGCATGCGCCACGTGTGTGCTGCCTGCTTTCCAGCCAAAATCAAATTTTTTAAGTACGACTGGAAAAAGGAAATATGGAACTTCTTTTTTGTTTTTGGGATTATGGGTGGTGCATTTATTGCAACGCAATTGCTGGCAAATCCTGATCCGGTAAAGATAAACCCCAGGCTGGCGGAAGACTTATTAGGATATGGGATAACGGACAATCATAACCTTTTGCCTCAGGAGCTTTTCTCATGGAAAAGCCTGTTTGGTCTCAGAGGCCTCGTTATGCTAATTGGTGGAGGATTCCTGGTAGGCTTTGGGGCCAGATATGCGGGTGGATGTACATCTGGCCACTCCATTATGGGTTTAAGTAACCTGCAATGGCCATCATTGGTTGCCACAATCTTTTTTATGGCAGGAGGATTTCTGATGGCCAACCTGATCCTTCCATTTATTCTCCAATTATAAAATTCATCCTCCAAACCAAAGTATGCAATCTCTAAATGACATGACATCTACAAGAGCATTCCCCAATGAGGAAAATGAAACCAACACGGATTTTGAAGTTCGCTCATTGGATACTATATGTATAAATGAATCACATCGAAAACACCCCTGGTGGTATAATTTCAAGTATATGGGAGTAGGAATAATTTTTGGAATTGTGTTTGTAAAAACGGAAATCATATCATGGTACCGGATCCAGGAAATGTTTCGATTGCAAAGCTTTCACATGTATGGCATAATTGGAACAGCAGTTGTGGTTGGCATGATATCAGTATGGCTAATTAAAAGATTTAATATCAAAACAATCTATGGTGAGGAAATTGAATTTCATCCCAAGAAGTTTAACCGGGGACAGATCTATGGAGGCTTGCTATTTGGATTGGGTTGGGCCCTCACAGGAGCCTGTCCCGGGCCTATTTTTGTCCAAATCGGAACCGGCGCTTTGGTAATTGGGGTCGTAATTCTCAGCGCAATAGCAGGCACATGGGTTTACGGATATTTCCGGGACCGGTTGCCCCATTAGAATATTGATACCATCTGACTATCAGAACCTATCTTATAAACCCCGGCAAATCATCAAAATAAGCTGCTTCTTTGCTATTCAACATGTAGTCTTTTAAAGCGAATATCATTGACTTGAACGCCGTGTACATTTCCCTGTTGAAATTTATAAAAGTTGAAATCTCAAACTCATTCAGATGCTCAGCAACCCTACCCCTGTATAATTCCTGCAGGCTTTCCGTATACCCATTCTGGACAAGCTGGTGCAGACTGATTATGTCCTGAAACCGGCTTTCCCTGGTATCAGACCGCACTACTTTATTAACCTCATTCAGAAATTGCTGTATTTTCTTCCTGACAAGTAAATAATAATTATACTTGGTATCATTGGAGGATTTTTTAAGCTGATCAATATCCATCAGCGCATCCCTGATATTTTTTGCTGCATACATCCAGTTGCGCACTGAGGAAATTAATTGGTTCAGTCTTTCTGTTTCAGGCCCGGAACCGGATGAATGTTGTACCTGGATATAAAAACCGTGTATTTCTCCATGCAGGCCTTTGATATAATCATATTTCTCCAAAGAAGAACTCCTTTGGAAGCTCTTTTGGATCCCTTCCCTGTTGCCAGTACCATCCAATGCCAGCGCATCAGTTATGAATTCAAGCACATGAGCAATAAAGTTCCGGGTTTCTTTTTCCAAAGCATCAAGTGCCAGACCAGCGTCTCCAATTAACTGTTTATTAATAAACAGGCTTTCATCATGTTTTCCTGCAAATTTTTTATTTAGGAAACGGCTAAAAACACCAAGCATAGGAAAAAACAGGAGAATGCCTAATAGATTTACCAGGGTTTGAAAAGTCACAAGAGCAATCAGGTGATCCTGAACTCCTATGGTATGAAGAATAAACCTGTTTACAGGCAAAAGAAAAAGAAATACGATTAGGGCGATGGCGATATTAAATAACAAATTTCCCAAAGCTACTCTTTTCTTGACTGCAGAACCATTCACAGAAGCCAGCATCAGTTTTAAGGTAGTGCCAATCTCAGCTCCTAAAACGATGGCTGATGCAGAATAAAGATCAATGGCATTTAAATTTAAAGCACTCAAAACAATAGCAACGGTAGCTGTGCTGGATTGAATTAGAGTGGTAATAACCAGGCCACCAAATAAAAACAGAATGAGTGGTTGTCCATTTAGCAGATTCAGGTCTATTCCCTGTACAGCATTTTCCATTCCTGTTTTGATATATCCCAATCCAACAAAAAGAAAACTAAAGCCAAAAATGAGTTTACTCCAATATTTCAGCTTATTATCTCTCCGGATCATCAACATGATTATTCCCGAAATTCCGGCCAGGGGTAGTGCAACATTTTCAATATTAAATCCGAAGCCTGCTGTTGCAAGGATCCAGGTTGTAAAAGTGGTACCAAGATTAGCTCCTAACATAATGGCCAGTGCATTCTGCATGCCTATTAGCCCGCTTCCCACAAATGCAAGCACCATCAGGTTCACGATAGAGCTACTTTGTAATACTGCTGTTACTATTGCTCCGGCAATTAATGCTTTCAGATTAGTGGATGTGTTCTTTTTCAGGAATAATTTAAATGACCTGGCTGCCAGTCCTTTCAGACCTTCTTCCAGGAAATTCATGCCCAATAAAAAAATGGCCACTCCGGCCACCATTTTCCATATATCCACTGAAAAACTCATTAATCCCTGCTGTTAATCCTTTTTTATGCGGAATTTTCTATACGCAACAATATAATGAATTATCAGAATCACTCCCCAGATAAAGCCAATGTACGCAGCGTAATTATCAAACCTGGTACTGCCATTAAAGAGCCAGGGAAGCCACAGGAATACATTTAATGTTATATATATCCACATATGGAGTATGAAAGTATCCAGGGTTTTTATCTTCTGTAATAATTTGCTATCCTTTATGGTTGCCATATTTTTTTATTTTATTGCTTTGATCAAAATATAAGAACCTTCACCATAGCCGGATTTTACCGGTTCAGGTTGTGTGATCTTATCCAGGTCGTTGAAAAGGGTCTGGCTAAATGACAGTATTTGAAATCCGGCTTTTCTGAGCATTGAATCCAACTCGGTAACTGCATAAAAGCTGGCTTTCCTGTAGAACAGGCTTTGATCTCTCTTACTTTCATAATACTTCCCGATCGGGCTATCCTTATCAATAAAGGGCAAAAGCAGGGATCCCCCATATTTTAGAATACGGTAAGCCTCCTTAAACGCCTTTGCGGGGTTTTCCAGATAACTAAGGCAATTCATAAGTACAACGTCAAACTGCAAATCACCATAAGGCAGGTCCTCTGCAAATCCCCGTAATGTACTTACGCCTCTTTGCTCAGCAATATTACACATGGCCGCTGAGGGATCCAGTCCTTCGGTAATATGTAAAGCCTGGTTAAACCGGCCCGTGGCTGAACCAATTTCAAGGCTGATAATATTGGAATTTTTGGGCCAGGCATTGCGGATGGCAGCCAGTTCACTTTCAAAAACGGCAGGATGCTTTTCATACCAGTCATCATACTCGGCAGCATGGTTGTCAAAAGGCAGGTCTTTGATCATAATTCCTGTTTTTTCGAAGGTACCTTATGGGATACCTCTCTTATAATGAGGCCCATCAATGCTTCCAATGATAATTATCAATAGTACTGATCAAACTCAGACCTGGAGTTGATCAAGATCGTTTCAAACGGGTAAAGCACCCTCTTACATTTGACTAACAAATTACAGTATTCAAAAAAAAGGAGGAATTATGGCAACAAATGCATTAACCAAGGCACCCGAAAACCTTCCTACATTATTCAATGACTTCTTCAAACCCTGGAATGAATGGTTTGATAACGGAAGTTTATTCGGAAGAACCCTCTCTGTACCTGCAGTAAATATTAATGAAAACAACGACAATTACGAGGTATCTCTTGCTGTACCTGGTTTGAAAAAGGATGATTTCAAGATAGATGTGAATGGAAACATGCTTACCATCAGCTCTGAGAAAGAAGAAACGAAAGAAGAAAAGGACAAGACCTTCACCCGCAAAGAATACAATTATTCTTCTTTCAGCCGCTCTTTTACCCTGCCTGAAGAAGTAAACAAGGAAAAAATTGAAGCAAAGTATGAGGAGGGCGTACTAAAACTTACTCTTCCCCGTAAGGAAGAAGCCAAAAAAGCTACAGCTAAGAAAATAGCAGTAAAGTAGACCAGCACTCCGTTGATCTGGGCCCGTCATACAAGCTGGCGGGCCTTTTTATCAACTATAAAAAAGAAATTATGGATACTATGAAATTCTGCCAGAGTTGCAGTATGCCATTAACAGATCCTGGCCTGTTAGGAACAGAAAACGACGGCACTCCTGCGTCAGAATATTGCAGATACTGCTATAAACAGGGGCATTTTGTAAATCCGGATATGACCCTGGAAGATATGCGCTCACTGGTTATTAAGAAAATGGAAGAGCAACATATTCCTGAGGATATAATTGAAACAGCAGTAGTAAGACTTCCGGAATTGAAACGATGGAAAGCAAAAGAAAAAGCAACAACATGAACAGACCATGGATGTATCTTCTGGTTTTATTCGTCTTCGTTAGTCAATTATCCTATGCACAATTGAATTCAGATCTCCTGAAACGATATGTTCAGTCCGCAGAATTGGCAAAAATCACAGGCATTAGCCGGGAAAAAGAGCTAAAAGAATATTACAGCCTCATCAATTATAATTATTCCTGGATTGGGGAAGACAATGGCTACAACAGGCAGATATTACTGAAGCTCCTGGAAGATGCTGCAAAAGAAGGATTGAACAGGCAGGATTACCAGGCGGAATTCATAGAAGCGTTCTCTTCCAGCAAGTCCCTACTTAAAACTGCTGAAGATACAGTGGTTGCCGAACTTAAATTTACTGATGCAGCCATCCATTTCTTTAATGATTTTATGCAGGGGAATACCACTCCTGACCTGCGTTATGATGGATTGAACTATAGACCTTCCTGCAGTAACATACCACATTTGCTGGCTGAATGCATTACTCAAAACCAGTTATGCCTGTTGGATAAATGGGAATCCAAAATGCAGGAAATCATACTAATACGAAAAAAAATTGAACAGCTTGAAACCTTATTCTCAGACGGATATTATAAGGAAGAAAAAATTATATCCAATAAGGTCAGCCATCTCAACAAACCCCTATTAAAGAAATTATATTATCTGGGCATCTCTGAGTTCAGGGAACCAGGTTCAGATACCATGATATTACAAAATGTAAAAGAGGCCCAGCGTCAATTCAGCCTTATGGCTGATGGCGTATTAAGGGCCACCATTCTTGCTGAACTTAATGTACCCATGGCCGCCCGGATAAAGCAGCTACATTTAGCACTTAATTATTATCGCTGGTTGAATTGCCTTACCCGTGAAATGCCTGTGGTTGTGGTTAATATACCAGCTGCCTATATGAAGGTATATGATCAATCCAAAGTAATCCTGGAAATGCGAATGGTGGTAGGGAAGCCTTCAACACCAACCCCAACCCTCTGCAGCCGGATTAGCGATGTTATTCTTTATCCTTACTGGATGGTTCCTAAAAATATTGTCAATAAAGAATTATTGTCATCCATAAAACGAAATCCGGGCTTTGTGAATGCAAATAATTTCCAGATCATCAACGAAAATGGAAAAGTGATAAATCCCTATAAGGTTGACTGGTCGTCAATGACCGCTTCCAATTTCCCTTACAGGATCCGGCAGTCCACCGGCTGCGATAATGCATTAGGCCTCATTAAACTGGATTTTTATAACCCATTTACAGTATATCTGCACGATACTCCTCTTAAAAGTCTTTTCCCTTTAAACAAACGATATTTCAGTCATGGCTGCATGAGAATGGAAAAGCCAATGGAATTAGGCCACCTCGTTTTGAAAAATAATCAGATAGCTATTGATACCCTTACAGAAAAAGGATGTATCTATAACCAATCACCAATTACAGTTAAGGCTGATATAAAAATGCCTGTAGTAGTTTGGTATAATCCGGCAGGAACAGATAGTACCGGAAGAGTCATTTGGTATGACGATCCCTATAAAAAGTTTCGGTAAAATTTATCAGGCCATCAAAAAATGAAACAGATGGAATCCGTTTTATTTCCCGATGCGCCTGCCCAGCAGAAGTTTTACTATCTGCTGATTAGAGTTTTTTGTCAACCCAAAGAGAACGCCGCCATTTACCTCCCAGTTAGGATTAACATAAAGATCAATCATGGGACCGATCAAATGTTCCTGCAACCGGCCTGGCAATATAACCTTGAAGGAACCCAGTGCAGCATAGTACTCAACACCAACACCTACTTTTTTCTCAATAGTATATACGGTTTTGAATTGTGGAGTTAATGCAACACCTTTATTATCACCGGAGATCGCAAACTCAATATTGGGGTTGAAAGTAAAGTACCAGTTCTTTATTGTTTTATCAACTATGGGCCGGATCTCACCCTGCCAGATAAACTTACTGTCTTTGTCCGGACGAAAAAATCCAAATTCCGCCGAAAGGCTGGCGCCAACCGGCCATTTCCATTCTCCAGGTACAGTTACCCTGGGTCGTATCTGGTTGCCCAGGTATTGGTAACCTCCACGAGGGGCAAATCCGGTAAATGTATAGAATCCAATTTCAAAATTCCTGGCAACTCCGTGTGTGATCTCCAGCGTTTCATTGGTCCAGTGAGCTGATTTTGAGTCAATGAGGTAATCACTCCCCCTAAAAGTATGATTGCTGTGCAATTCAATCATTGTCCACCCTTTCTGGATGGTAGGAGAAGAATAAACCTGTATTTCATTGTCTGCCTGTCCATAGCTGGATAAATGCAGCACTAAAAGGGAGAAAAAGATCCCGGTAAAGCGGCTAGTCATGGTACAATTTTAAGAAGCGCTGGCTGAAACTACAATTTTTTCCTGTTCAGTCTTTTGACGTTTATTTTTTCTGTTTCCTTTCTTTTGATTATTATCTACCTCATAATCTGACGCGGGAAAAACAGAAATGATCTTGATAAAAAGGTTAACCAGGATAATTTTGGGAATTCCCACTCTTCATCAAAATATTTTCTATTGTAACGTTCTCTGGCGGCTACCTTCGTAACCAAATCCAGAATGGACTCCAGTTTCTTTACATATATTCAGCAGCTTGAATTATTAGCCTTCTTTTCTGGCTATCCTTTACTTTATGCATTAGTAAATGTTCTGGCTGGCAGCCAGAAAACTGGTAACGTTATAAAAATTGCTTCACTTTTACCGCTGGGTTATGCCATTACGGGAATTTTATACCTGGGTCTCCAATTTAGGCAACTGTATCCCGATTATTCCCTAACCCATATCAGATCTTCCATTCAGCAGCCCTACTGGACCGTATGGGCAATACTGTCTCTACTATTCCTGCTACCTGTTTTTCGCAAAAGGCCAATATTTAGCCTTTTGCATAGCCTCCCCATTTTTTTTCTCCTTTGCAGGGATTTACTTTTTCATAAAATAGAAGCTCAAGACAATAATGTTGTGCAGAATGACATGAAGATATATACCGATAGCCTGCTTCTCCAATTTGGAGCATTTCTTCTTGTTACGCTGCTATATTTCTTCAGCAAAAGATTAAGAAAATAGATTGACCCTTCTTGAGTTAGCTCTCGCCTGACTTATCTCACCGGTATCGTTGATTATAATCATGAAGTAACAAATACTGCCTATCTACCTTGCGGGGGATAAAATTATTTACCTCCAAATAAAAATAAATAAATCATGAAACCACTGCTTAGTAATAGAATATTGCTAATTCTATTGGTGGCCTTAAGTGGCTATGGTTATATCATTGGTTGCAAACACGATAACGAAATCCCTCCCCCACCCGCAATAACCGGCACTACGTATAAACCAGGTACTGGAGTATTTCTCCCGGGAAATATGACAGGTGGAAATGCCGCAGAATGGAAACTTGATAAGGTCCATTCCAGTGTATTATGGTCTGGCGCCTATATTGGAGCAGCCGGATTATTAACTGGCCGCTTCAATCAATTTGGCATGCATGATGTACTCGATGCCGAAATGATCAACTATAATACAACTGGCCAGCCATTAAAAGATACATCCTGGGCGTTTTATGAAGGAGATGACAGTAAAAGTTATTTAAATGGTTACGTCCAGATCAATCAATCCAATACAGGAGAGCCAGGAAGGGATGGCGGATGTAATATAACCACACTTGGCACAAGTGCAATTGTTTCCGGAGTCCAAAATCTGACAGTTTCCAACCTGGCCAGGATCAAGACCACTAAAATTGCGTTTGATCCTTCTACCGGAGATTATACCGTAAATCTGAATTTGATCTGGCAGGGCAAATTGGCTGCCCCTGCAACCAAAGCGCTGGTAGGCAAACTAAAACTTGTCAAAAGAGCTACCATTGCCGGAACAGCTCCTTATGATGTATTTGGATTACAGTTGTCCTTCCAGTTCAATAAGACAGATTTTGGCATAGTAAGCACAAGCATCGGTGATAAAATTGATATTCAGTGCAACATGAATTTCAATAACAAATAACCATCTCAATCAACTATTATGAAAAAACTATTCATATATGCAGCTGTGATGGTAACAGCAGGGTTGATACTGGCAGGTTGCTACAAGGATGTGATACTTCCTGAAGCAACTGTTGATCCGGACGGACCTGCCCAGCCTGTAAGTTTCAGCACAGAACTGAAACCCCTCTTCAATTCCAGTTGTGCACTTACAGGTTGCCATGTATCAGGGGCGCACAAACCATACCTGGCAGCCAGTGATTCTTACAATCAATTGGTGAATGGCGGGTTTGTCAATACTACTGTTCCCAAGTCAAGTATTGTTTATATTATGATCAACGGTGAAATGAAAGAATATATACCATCAGCTGTAAACCGGCAAAAGGTATACGACTGGATACGAAACGGAGCACCCAACAATTAACACCGTTTAAAACATTACAAAATGAAACTCACAATAAAAAAACCAGAACACAGCATAGCATTCCTGTTCATGGCGTGCCTGCTGCTAACTCCAGTGGTTTCTGTGCTGGCACAGGATAGCGCCCAGGTAAAAGAAGAAGTTGCCCTACGGGTAAAACCGAAACCGGTAAAAGGCACATTTCCCGGCATCTGGATCATAGACAATCAAACGGTAATGGTACCCATTAAAGGAACTTTTGAAATGGATATCATGCACCGGTTCGGAACACTCAAAAATGGGTATGAGGATTTCTGGGGATTTTTCTCTCCTTCCAATATCAGGTTAGGTTTTGAATACGTTCCCATTAACAACCTGATGGTAGGCTTATCCATTACAAAACAGAACATGACCTGGGAAGGATATGCCAAATATGCGATCATAAAACAAACAAAAGATCTGTACCCGGTAAGCGTGACCTACTTTGGAGATGTGGCAGTTGATACCAGGAAAGATCCGGACAACTCTATTTTCAAATATAATTCCCAACGGCTTTCTTATTTCAACCAGTTGATCATTGCCCGTAAGTTAACAAACAGGATATCTGTGCAGGTGGCGCCAAGTCTTACCCACATGAACTCAGTCAATGGGTATTATACAAAAAATGACAGCACCGGGAAAACAATCTTTAAGGAAATGGAACTGGATCATTTTGCGTTATCCTTTTCCGGAAGGTTCAAAATAAAAGAGGCAATGGCTGTTATAGTTAATTATGATCAGCCCATTACAAAGCATAATACAAATAATCCGGCTCCCAATATTTCCTTTGGGCTGGAACTCACAACAAGTGCGCATTCATTCCAGTTCTTCCTGGGGAATTACGGGTCCATTATACCTCAACGGAATAATTATTTTAATCAGAATGATCCGCATTTTATTGGACAGTACCTGATCGGTTTCAATATCACACGCCTGTGGAATTATTAATTGCGCTGGCAACATGAGAACCCTGATTCCTTTTCTGGTATTTATAATAAGTATTCAATCCTGCGCTGACAAGCCAGGAACCATAAAACAACTAAACAGTACAAAGCAGGAAAAACCGGTTGATATTACAAAACCACCAGGCAGTTTTTCAGACACTCTGATTATCAGGGTGTCTGCTGCTGTTTTTTACAGTCCAGACAGCCTTCAACTTGTCAAATTAAAAGCCATCACCAGTCCCAGGGAATTTGAAACTGATACGCACAATAGCTTTTACCAGATGCGGAATGCCCGGATGGTATTAAAGAAGAACTGGCCAGGGCTGAAAATTGTTGAAACCTCCCACGCGCGGTACCTTCTTTTTAAAAAAGCGGATCAGCAGCAGGTCTTAATAGATCTTAATAATCAAGGCGATATGTGGGGTATATATTTATTTGACCGGAAGAAAGACCCTGAACTGGCAGATATGATGAATATCGACACCTTCCTGGGGTTCTATTTCCAGCATTGAGGGCATTTCCGGGCACTGATATATATCATTCAGAGG